>JAHELX010000148.1:0-6541 GCA_024643945.1 Anaerolineales bacterium | reverse complement strand
CCTCCAAAACCCTCAGCGTAGCTGTGACCGAGGTTTTTGCCGGGTATTCGCCGTATGGGAGACCCTGGGAACTTATTATGGCTGTGGGAGCGACGATGGTGATCCCGGTCGTGATTCTGGTCCTGTTCTCGCAAAGGGCAATTGTCCGCGGCCTCACCGGTGGGGCGATTAAGTAAGCACCTCTCATTGAAACAAGCCCAAAACCGGCTGGCGCAACTTGGATAGCCCCTGGGTCGTTCTGTGTTTCTGCCTGAGCAGGCGGTCAATCGCGCGCAGGTGGGTCTCTCGCAAGTTTTGTAAGCAGGGGATAGTTGTGATAGTCTTGGCGTGAATCTGATGATCGAGGTGGATGGATGACAGTGAATAGAGTCGATGCAGCCGGGCCGGTGGATACCAGCCGCAGCCCGTTCGTCCAGTTACAGGCTTTGCCGCTGGGTGCCTTGCGCTTCAAGCCAGGTTTTTGGACCGGCATCCAGGCCAGCAACCGCCGGGTAAGCCTGAAGCACGGTTACGACATGCTGAAAAAGGCCGGAAATTTTGATAACCTCAAACTGGCTGCCGGAGCCGAGTCTGGGCATTATATGGGGATGAATTTTCTCGACGAGGATGTATACAAGTGGCTTGAGGCATTGGCCTGGGAGATAGGCAAGGCTACAGACGATGAACTCCGGCAAATGGCCGACGAGGTGATTGCCCTGGTCGTCGCCGCCCAGGAACCAAACGGATATTTGAACAGTTACTATCAGGTGGTTGAGCCGGATCGAAAATGGACTGATCTGGATTTTGGCCATGAATTATATTGCGCCGGCCATCTTTTCCAGGCAGCAGTGGCTTTCAAGCGGGCGCTTGATGATGGCCGATTGCTGAAAGTCGCCTGCCGATTGGCGGACCATATCGCCTCTGTTTTCGGCCCCGGCAAAAAGGAAGGGGCATGCGGACATCCCGAAGTCGAGATGGCGCTGGTTGAGCTCTATCGTTCTACAGGAAACGAAACGTATTTGAAACTGGCACAATTCTTCATCGATCAGCGCGGGCAAAAACGAATGCGTGGGCTGGGTGCCAATGGCCCGGAGTATCACCAGGATCACGTACCGGTGCGAGAAGCACAGGAGGTCGCCGGCCATGCCGTGCGCCAGATGTACCTGGTGACCGGTGTCACTGATCTCTACATGGAAACCGGCGAGCAGGCTCTGCTGGAGGCCGTTCACCGGCTATGGCACGATATGACCGGCACAAAGATGTATCTGACCGGTGGGGTGGGCTCGCGCTACGACGGCGAGGCATTTGGCGAAGCCTATGAATTGCCGCCCGACCAATGTTATTGCGAAACCTGTGCAGCCATTGGAAGCTTGATGTGGAATTGGCGGCTGCTGCTCATTACCGGTGAAAGCCGCTACGCCGACTTGATCGAACGCGTCCTGTACAATGGCATTCTGAGCAGCCCGAGCCTGGACGGAAGGCATTATTTTTATGTTAACCCATTGATGCTGCGCAGCGGCCGCTACGTTCGCCTGTCCAGCAATCCCCCCCAGGGAGAGGCCTTCGCCGGCCGGCCCGAGTGGCACAGCGTGGCCTGCTGCCCTCCGAATGTAATGCGTCTGCTTTCTTCCTTGGAGCATTATTTTGTGACTACCAGTGACACCGGGCTGCAAATTCACCTGTACGCGTCGTTCGACGCCAACGCCTGGCTGCCTGGCAATCAATCGGCTGCTCTGTCCGTCGAAACTGATTATCCCTGGCAGGGGCAGATCCGGGTCACGGTGCGGCAATCGGGCGCATCCCCCTGGCAGTTGAGCTTGCGCCTGCCGGAATGGTGCCAGTCTTTCGATCTCGCCTTGAATGATCTCCCGGTCCAGCACCCGGTTCTAAAGAAGGGCTATATCTTGTTGGAGCGGACCTGGAGGCCAGGCGATGTGATCGAGCTGAATCTGGCAATGCCGCCTTTCCTGGTGGCAGCAAACCCGCGCGTGGATGCCATCCGGGACTGCCTGGCGATCCAGCGCGGACCGATTGTTTACTGCCTGGAGGGCTGCGACCAGGAAGCGCCAGGGAATCTGCTTGACATGCAGATGGACGCAGACCAGCCCTTACATGCGCGGTGGCGGGATGATTTACTGGGAGGCATCATGACGGTGGAGGCGGCTGGTTACCTGGCTGACCCGGGACCCTGGCAAGGGGTGCTGTATCAGCCGTCCGGGAAAGCTCCCAGCGCCACCCGACGGCCGGTCCGCCTGGTGGCTATCCCGTACTATGCCTGGGGTAACCGTGGCATTGGTAGCATGCGAGTATGGATCCCGAGAGCGTAACCACGTGCGCACAAGGACACAAGAAAGCCGCGGGAAATGTCCACATTGGGGCAGTTCACAGCGTTACATCAAGCCAGTTCGTCCATTCCAATGGCATCCATGTCGGTGAACTCTTGGTTCTCGCCACCCATAGCCCAGACGAAACTGTAACTCCGGGTACCAGCGCCCGAATGGATGGACCAACTGGGGGATATCACCACCTGGCCATTTCTTACGACCACATGCCTTGTTTCGTGCCCCTGTCCCATCAAATGGAATACGACGGCGTCCTCCGGCAGGTCGAAGTACATATAGACCTCGCTTCTACGCTCGTGGGTGTGCGCTGCCATCGTATTCCAGACACTCCCCTCGGCCAGTTCGGTGAATCCCATAACCAGTTGGCAACTCTGCATCCCCTGGGGGTGAATGCATTTGTAAATGACCCGTTGGTTGGACTCTGCCTGGCTGCCCAGTCGAACCGGTTCGGCTGCATCTTGCCTGGCAAGCCGGGTTGGATAGCTGGTATGGGCCGGCAGACTGACCAGGTAAAAACGGACCGGGTTGTTTGCGTCCGCTGATGAGAACTCAATCTCCCGGCTTCCCAGTCCAATATACAGCACATCTCTGTTGGACATCGTATATGCCTGGCCATCAACTTTTACAGCGCCCTGGGCGCCGATGTTGATCACCCCGATTTCGCGGCGTTGGGTAAAGTAATCGGCCGCCAACTCCGGACCAGCCTCAAGCAACAGGGGAGTGCCGGTGGGAACTGCTGAGCCAATCACCATTCTGTCAACGTGCGAGTAGACCAACTTCAGCTCGCCTGGCACGAAAAGATCGTCTATCAGGAAGCTCTGCCTGATTTCAGCGGTATTCATCCTTTCAAAGCTCTTTGGATCAGGCGGATACCGTACGTCCATCATGTTCCTAACTCCTTCCCTTTATGGCTTGATCAAGTACAAATTCACATGTCCACCGTAGTCTGAAGCGTACAAGATACGGCTGCCATCCCAACTCCACGTTGGGTGGCAATGGCTGGCCTGAGTGTGCCACGAGGTTTTGTGGTTGGATAATAATTCAAGTCTTGCCTCCTCGCCGGAGATGTCGATCAGCACCAGGTCGTCCACATCGTCGCCGACCAGGATGGTGCTATCTGGGTTGGCGTGATAATGGTTGCAATAGTAGGGCATTTCGATGCGCTTGACCAGATTGCCCTGCCGGTCCGCGAGGCCTACAAAGGGGACTATGGTCTTTTGCTTGACCTGGACGTCGCCAGCCACCGCCTGGGTGCGGTCCGAGGTGATGGTGCCGTCGTGTCCCGGCCCCCGGTCGTCAAAGAAGATGTAGCCATCCTGGGTCCAGAACTCATGCCCGATTGAATCCTGCTCCTGCTGGCGGAAGCAAGGCCGGGCCTCACGCGAGACGAAGTCGAGCAGCCAGATACGCTGGGTAACCAGGTGCCATGGCCCTTCATGACAGAAAGTTGCCAGGGTACTGTCATCCGGGCAGAATTGAAAGTGTCCCAACCAGTGGGTATCTTTGAAGATATCAAGCCAGCCGGAGCCATCCAGGTAGGCCAGCGTAATCCGTCCATCCTTGATCAGGTAGTAGCTATCCTTGAAACCGGCGTAGTTGGGCCCGCGGGTGACCTCAACTTTCTCATTGCGGCAGAAGGCAACGTAGCGCCGGTTACGGCTGATGGAAGGAGAACCCAGGTGATAGTCACCCGCCTCTTCGTATACGACGAGGGTCTCGCCCGTTTGCCTGTCCAGCTTCTTAAGCTGATTGCCCGTCACGTAGACGACGATATGGCTGTCAGGCGTCTTGGTCACGCTGCGGACCCCCTCGGCTTCGTCCCGCCTGGCCCCTGGGCTGCTCCCTCGGGACCCCTGTGGGGCAAGCCTAGGCGGGGCTTCGTCCCGCCTACGCGGGGCTTCGTCGGTCAATTGCACGATTCCGCCGGTGTCCAGGTCCATGCGAAAGAGGTCGTAGAGAGAATCTTCGTAGGGGGTTTTATTCTGATTCGAGGCACGGTCAGAGAGGAAGATGATCTCGTCTTTGTAAGCATCGAAGGAATTCTCGGTGAAATAGAGATGCACGTTGTTGCCGGTAGACGTCAATTGTCTGACACGACGCCCCGTTTTCTCATCGATGAACTCGCGGATTTCGGAACTCCATGTTTGGCCGATCATATCCATTGTCATCCTTGAACGTAGAAGATCGTAGGTCTCATGGCAGCGCGACCTACTTCAGAAAATCTTCCCGAATGGGTGTAAAACAGTCTACCAGCCGGACATGTTCAGTCAGTCGCTGGATCGTGTGCCGCCTGCCAGATGGAACCAGGAATACATCCCCCGGCCCCAGGCGTGCCTGTTCACCGTCCATGAGAAACAGAATCTCGCCCTCGGCTACGTAGCAGACCTGCTGGTGCGGGTGGGAGTGAGATGGGTCCGGCTGGGACTTGGGGCCATCGAAAAAGTCAACCACGACGATCATTAAGTCGTCAGTGTGCGCCACGCGGCGCTCGGCTCCTTCACCAATCTTCTGTGGGGCTATATCTGAGTATTTCAGAGCTGTCATAAGAACCTCCTCTCCCCTCCTCTGCGCAAGGAAGAGCTTTCATTAACGTGCCAGCCATCCCCCGTCGACGCAGACAATCGAGCCGTGCATGTAGCTTGAAGCAGCCGAGGCCAGGAACACCACGGCGCCCTTGAGGTCCTCGGGCTGCCCCCAATGCCCGGCGGGAATGCGGGCGAGGATCGCCGGGTTACGCTGGGGATCGGCACGCAGCGCAGCGGTATTGTCGGTGGTCATATAGCCCGGAGCGATGGCATTCACGTTGATACCCTTTGAGGCCCATTCGTTGGCCATGGCGCGAGTGAGTCCAGCTACGCCGCTCTTGGCCGCTGTGTAGGGGGGAATTAGGATCCCACCCTGGAACGACAGCAGGGAAGCGATGTGAATGATCTTCCCGCTTCCCTGGGCGGCCATCACCCGCGCTGCCGCCTGCGAAAGGAAAAAGAGTGATTTCAGGTTCACTTGAATCACATCGTCCCAATCCTGTTCACTGAACTCGAGAGCAGGGGCGCGGCGAATGATCCCGGCATTATTGACCAGGATATCCAACCTTCCCAGCTCACGCACTACCTGATCCACCACCTGGCTCAGTTGATTAACGCTGGCCCCTCGCAGATCGCATTGCACCGCCAGAAAGTGCCTGCCCAGCGCTTTGACTTGGGTCTGCGTCTCCTCGTAGTGGGTATGATACAGGCCGGCGATGTCTGCGCCGGCCTCCGCCAGCCCGATAGCCATCGCCTGTCCTAAGCCCCGGCCGACACCGGTGACCAGGGCCACCTTTCCATCCAATCGAAACAAGTCCATGATGTTCATCCTAGTGTTCCATTTCCCTTGTCCCGCCAAAAACAAGACGAGGTTTTTCTCCTTCACCTATACCCGGCACCGAAACCCGAAACATTTTTCGGCTCAGACCTCTGCCCACAACCTCGGCGAAGAAAATCTCGCAGGTGACGTAGGTAATGCAGCCAGGCTCCATGTGCCCGCCGTAAGCGCCTGCCGGCGTAGCCAGCGTCATATGGATATGCGGCTCTCCCTCAACCACCAGGCCATTCATCCCGAGCATTTCCACGCCACCTTCACCCCGAACAAAGACATTGTCGGTCGGAATACGATTGTGCGTCACCCAATGGAGGTGATAGGCGGCCAACGTTCCATACCCGCCCAACACTACAGCCTGCCGAAGCCCAGTCTCTCTCAGAAAGTCTTTGATCGACTCCAGAACATCTTCCCCCGGGTCCACACGCAGAATGTGAACTCTGCCGAGGGTCATAGATGCAAACTCCATACTGCTCCCCTGATGTTGAAATAATCTATAGTATATTGTCCACTTCTATCAACCGTTCGTAGGCTGCGGTTACTTCATCCACGTCCGCCCGTTCATCGATCGATAATCTCCGTTACATTAAGGAGATCTCTGCTCAAGGGCCACATCAACCGCATGCAAACCCTGCACATTGGAGCAACTGAAGACCGGATCTTCCTGTACAACGCCTGTCACGTCACGCAGAGTCAGGCCGTTGACCTCTCGACAACGTATACCCTGAACCGCGTTCACACAGGCACGTTCCAAAGTGACGTGCTCTATTCTTTGTTCGGACAGTCCGCAAATGTCGACGGCCACACCGGCGCTGTCACATATTACGTCCTGGATACGCACGTTCCGGAAGACAGGTGGTGCA
>JAHELX010000147.1 GCA_024643945.1 Anaerolineales bacterium | reverse complement strand
GCCTCCATACACAGTTGGTGAATCGCCCCCGGCGTCGTCAGAACCGGCTTGAAGACGACCTTGGCCGGGATTTTATCAGACTCTGACAACGATTGAGCGATCTTTTGGGAGTCGTCAGCAACTTGCCTCAGGGTCTCCTCGCCATACAGATCCTGACTCCCGGTCACAAACCAGGCCTCGTATTGTTTGAGATCGACCATCGTTCCTTACCTCCATCGGGATGGGTTTGATAAACTACATAGAGAAAGCCAAGCATAGGTTGCTGACATAGTATCACACGTGACCTGGAATTGCAACAGATTTGCTGTGCTTGAAAGAAGGCCTACACAACTTCCATGCGTATTTTTTCGATCCCCTTTTGCCAGACCCTGATGCCAATCTCCTCGATCTGGGGCCACTGGTCTTGGGAGATACGGGCGAATACGTTCACGAGCAAAAAGCCGCGATGATCCCGAATGATTTCAGCGCCGTAATAGATGGCCAGAGCCTCAGGAGGATTTTCCTCAGTCTCCCACTCTTTCCAGTAGATCACGTCTCCGGTGTTCGCCGTTGCAGTCTGGTTTTCCCTCGGAACCGGATTCATACTCTTTATCGGAAAATTGATCTCTCGTCCGCACCACCGGGTGTGATATACTCTGGTTTCATGGGGCAGCACCTCAAGAACCCTCTCTATAGTCTTAGGTGCTGCCTCCGGCAACAGATCTGCAACGAGTTCCCCACCCCTTTCAAAGGTGAACCTGATTTTTGAGGGCAAGATATTAGCCTCCTTGGGATACCTTCATCTTATCCCGCAACTTTTGAGTTGCCTCATGATCCACCTGCATTTCCGGTTCCTGGATGACAACCCCATAATCCTCCCGGGCGCTCCCCATAGAAATATAGCCGTTGATCACGTCCTGGAGCACCATTTCGGGATCCCGCTCCAGAGGTGATCCGTATCCTCCGCCGCCGCCTGTCTGAAAGCTGACCACCTCTCCGTCCTTAAGGGAGAGATTGGAGACCTTGCGCCAGGCCTCTTCGCTGCCGTCATTCCTGTAGACCTTGGTCATGCTGGGGCGCCCATCCTTACCTCCAAAGATACCCCAGGGGGGGGTGTTGAGGACCCGGTCCGTAGTGACTGTCATGCCAGCATCATGGCCCACGATTCGATAGTCCCGCCGGACCCCCAGCCCGCCACGGTACTTCGCCGGACCACCCGAGTCCTGGCTCAGCTCAAACCGCTCAACGCGCCATGGATATCGGACTTCTGCCACCTCAAGCGGCATATTATACGTGTCGCCAAGGGCCATGGAGAAGAGGGCTGATGCACCGTCTCGATTGTATTGGCCGCCGTAGCCGCCTGCATCCCCCTCAGCGCAGACATAGTATCGTCCCGTCCTCGGATCGACACCGTAGATAAAGTTAGCCATAGAATCTCCAAAGTGGCCCCCTCGAACCTTCTCCGGGAGGGCCGGGGCAATGGCCCGCAGCATCAGGTCGGGAATAGTCGTGATGGGTGTGGGCCACATGGCGGTTGCCGCAGGAAACTTGGGCTTCAAGATACTGCCGTCCGGAATAATCACCTCAAGCGGCCTGAAAGAGCCCTCATTGCTGGGCTGGGCCGGCGTGGTAATGATCTTGAAACCGTATCGGGCGGCCGAAATCGTGGACGGCTCCGGTGTATTCATAGGTCCTATGCTTTGGGGACTGGTACCGGTAAAGTCCAGAACCATTTTCTCATCTTCGACTATAATCTTGAGCTTCAGGATCAATTTCTGGCTGAGTGGAGCATCATCATTGCCGTCTCCGTCCAGCACAGCTTCGGCTGAATAGGTTCCATTGGGTATCCTTGACAGAGCTGCCCGGGCCATCTTTTCTCCCTGTTCCAGGATCTCCTCCATAGCCCCTAGCGTGGTTTCCAGGCCGTACTTATCGATGACATCGAGGATGCGCTGGCTTCCAGTCCGCACACCGGCAATCATGGCTCGTATATCACCCAGAACGGCATCCGGAACGCGGGTGTTGGTCTCGATCAGACGGAAAACGTCCTCATTGGGTTTACCCTCCACCCAGATCTTAACCGGAGGGAGCCGGAACCCTTCCTGGTAGACCTCTGTGGTATTGGAGTACCATCCTCCCGGGTAAATCCCGCCCATGTCTACGGTGTGACCCCTGAAGGCAGCCCATCCCTGGATTTCATCTCCAAAGAAGGCTGGACATAAGACTACAAGGTCCGGGCAATGGGTGCCCCCGCCGTTATACGGGTCATTGCAGAGAATGACATCACCGGGCTTGAGGTTCTCACGTCCGATAGTCTCGTACGTAGATGTGACCGAATAGCTCAGGTTGGCCAGGAAGATGGGCAAGCCGGGTGTTTCGGCTATCAGATTTGCCTCCGCATCCAGGATAGCACAACTGAAGTCGATCACCTCGTAGAGTACCGGGCTGTAGGCTGCTCTCTCCACAACGCGCCTGATATCCCGGCTTGCGGCGATCAGACGGTTACGAATAACCTCGAGGGTAATGGGATCGATTGTCATAATATCTTCTCCTACTTTCGCGTGATAACCAGATTGCCGTACTGATCCACGGTGCATATCTGATCGCTTTCGATGACCGTGGTTGCCGTGACTTCCTCGATGACGGCGGGTCCGTGAATCACGTTGTCGGCAAGGAGCCTTTCTCTCCTGAAAATGCGAAACTTTTCGTATTGGCCGTTACCGCGATAGACCCGTCGCGCTCCCGTCTGTGCGTCGGCTACGGGATCAGGTCCACCCTTGGGAAGGGCCTGTAAGTGAGGTTTTTTGACTTTCCCTATGCCGATAGCTTTGAGTGAGACCATCACCTTGGGCTCTTTCGGGGCGTTGTGGCCGTAGACTGAATAGTGTAGATCGTCAAAGGCCTGGCTTGGAGTTGCTTTGTCTGCCTCGGTAAAGCTGTCGGGTACAGTAACACTCAAGGTGTGCTCCTGACCGAGGTAGCGCAAGTCCATCTCGTACTTCACGCCAATGTCTTCCTCAGCCACGTTCTCTTGCTTGAATATCGCTCTGAGTCTCGATTCAAGTTCCCTGAACACGGCATTGATCTTTTCAACTTCCGCTTCGTCGATGTTTTCGATGTAAGTGAGGGCAAAATCATGCCTTAAATCGGCCATGAGCATACCCCAAGCTGAAAAGACCCCGGAGTTCATAGGGACGATGATAGTAGAGATATTTAGCTCTTGAGCAATGGCCGCCGCGTGGATCGGCCCAGCCCCGCCAAAGGCGACGAGTGCGAATTCCCTCGGATCATAACCTCGTTTGACCGTCACTGATTGGAGTAGTGCCGACATGTTCGTATTGACGATCTTGATGATGCCGAGAGCAGCCTCATCCACAGAAATACCGTAATAGCCAGCGATTTTTCCAATAGCGTCTTGAGCCAGACCCAGGTCGATTCCCATCTGCCCGCCCAGGAAATACTCTGGATTCAGGAGCCCCAGGTGAAGGTTGGCGTCGGTCACGGTCGGCTCGGTCCCCCCCAGCTTGTAGCAGGCCGGGCCAGGATCTGCGCCTGCACTCTGTGGCCCGACGTGGAGGGCTCCGGCCTCATCGATCCAGGCAATGCTGCCGCCTCCTGCCCCAATCTCTTTCAGATCGGTAACCGGCAGAAGGATGGGGCGCTCCTCGACAGCATAGGCGTCTGTGGTTTCCGGCATACTGCCTCTGATGATGGCCGTTTTTGCAGTCGTGCCACCCATATCATAGGCGATGACGTCCTGATAGCCGATGAGTCCGGCCAGTTGGGCAGCACCGATGGCACCTGCAGCGGGGCCCGATTCTACCATAGCGATGGGAATGTCCCGGGCAACGGTGGAGGTCATAACGCCGCCGTTCGACTGCATGATCTGGAGGACATGTTTGTAGCTACGACTGACCAGTTCTTCCTCAAGGCTACGGAGATAATTTCGAACTACAGGCATGACGAAGGCATTTTGAACCGTCGTGCTCGTCCTTTCATATTCGTAGTAACGTCTGGTGATGAGATGAGACAATGAAATGGTGATTTCTGGGTATCGTTTCCTGAGCAGTCTCCCAATCTCTTCTTCGTGTATTGGGTTGGCGTAGGCGTTGAGCAAGCAAACAGCCACGGCCTCAACCTGATGTGTCTTCATCTCTTCGATGATTTGATCCAGAGCTTCCTTGTACAGGGGGACGAGGACCTCGCCATTGGCGCTGATGCGTTCCTTTACGCCGAAGCGAAGGTATCTGGGAACTAGGGGATCGGGTTTCTTGTAGAGTGCATCGTACATCTCAAGCCGATTGCTGCGTCCGATCTCCAGGACGTCCCTGAATCCGTCGGTCGTAATGAGTGCTGTCTTTGCCCCTGTACCCTCAATCAGTGCATTGATGACCACGGTGGTCCCATGGGCCATGAAAGAGACCTCATCCAGGTTGACACCAAACTTTTCGATGCACTCGATCGTTCCAATCGCGGGATTCGCCGGCGTTGATAAGACCTTGCTGAGCTCAATCTGGCCGGTAGTTTCGTCCAGCAACACGCCGTCTGTGAATGTCCCGCCAACGTCTGTGCTGAGTCTGTACATAGGAACCTCCTCACTTATAATGATATACTGGAATCGCTATGGCCTTCGGTGTCTCAAGGCATCTAAGGCGACCGCAAACATGATAACGCTGCCCTGGACGATCAATTGGTAGAAAGGCGGTACGTTCAGGATGTTCATTCCATTCGAAATGAGTTGGAGGAGTAAGACGCCAAAAAGCGTGCGCCAGATTGCGCCTTCACCCCCCATAATGCTCGTCCCGCCGATCACAACCGCAGCAATGGCGCTGAGTTCGATGCCCTGGCCGACGTTCGCCTGGCCGGTTGCAATGCGTGAAGCGGCAATCACGCCAGCGATGCCAGCGCTGAGACCGCTGATAGCAAAGGTCATAGTGCGGACAAGCGCAACGCGGACCCCGGAAAGGCGAGCTGCTTCCTCGTTGCCCCCGATGGCATACACATATCGCCCGAAAGTTGTTCGCGAAAGCAGGAACCACACGAGAAGCGCGACGCCGAACAAGAAGTACGCCGGTATCTTGGCTTCTAGAAACCTGCCGCGCCCCAGAAAGGCGAATTTTGGATCCTCGATCTGGATCAGGAGCCCGTTGGTTAGCACGTATGCGAAACCCCGGATGATGAGGCCCGAAGCCAGAGTCGCGACGAACGAGTTGATTCGAAATGTGGAGATCACGCCGCCGTTGAGGGACCCTAGCAAGAGACCAATGAGCACGCCCACAACCAATCCCGTGCCCACATAGCCCTGTCTGGCAATAAGTGCTGCCGCCGATCCGGAGGCGGCAAAAATCGCACCGGAAGACAGGTCAAACCCCCCGCCAATAATTGTCATCGTTGCGCCTAAAGCAACCAGGCCGACCTGGGCCGATTGGTCGAGAACGTTGAGCATATTCCTTACAGTGAAGAAGGCTGGCGTCAGCAGACTCAACGTCACAAAGACTATGAGGAAGGCAAAAATAATGCCATATTCCCGAAAAATGCCAAATGCAAGGTGCCTCGGTTGTTGCTGGTCAGCCATAATCACGCGCGGCGTGTCACTGGGGGTCATTTGCTCATTAACCTTTCCGCTATCTTTACTCCGTAGCGAACGCAGCACGCATCACAGCGTCTTCGGTAAGGGTGGAGTCGCCATCGAGGCTGTCTTCCAGCTCTGCAACAATCCTACCCAATCGCATCACCAGCACACGATGGGCAAGACCAAGCACCTCTTCCAGTTCAGAGGAGATCAACAATACTGCCATACCTTCCTTGGCCAGTGTCGTGATCAGGTTATATATGGCCCGTTTGGCGCCCACGTCGACGCCGTGTGTTGGCTCGTCGGCGATCAGGAGCCGGGGACGCCGAAACAGCCACTTCGCGAACAAAACTTTCTGCTGATTGCCTCCCGAGAGACTGTCGACGCGGGCTGTTGGCTGAGGAGGCTTGACGTCCAGATACTTGAGCAACTTTGCAGTTTCGCGGTGTTCGCGTCGATTTTGTACGAGAATTCCGTGGCTGACGGTGTTCAAGTGCGGCAGCGAGACGTTGTGGCCAATGAGTAGTTTCATCAGCAGGCCTTGATCCTTGCGGCTCTCCGGTAGGAGGGCAATGCCCGCTCTTACTGCATCACGCGGAGTGTCGATCTTGATCGGCTGACCATCAATTTCAGTAACACCTGCGTCTCGTCGGTCTGCACCGAAGATAGTCCTTGCCACTTCCGACCGTCCGCTGCCGATCAGCCCAGCCAGGCCAACGATCTCTCCTGCGTGGATGTCGAAGGAAATATCCTCAATACCTCCCCTGCACGAGAGATGCCTAACCGAGAATACAACCGGGGCGTCAGGGGGTGGAAAGCTCTTAGGCGGGAAGGTTAGAGACATGGATCGACCAAGCATGGCTGTTACCAGGCTGTCGGGGGTTTCGTCCTTCGCCGGAGCAGTCTGGATTAATTCAGCGTTGCGGAGCACGGTCACAGTATCGGCCACGCTCAGCACTTCCTCCAGGAAGTGTGAAACGTAGATGATTGTCGTTCCGACTTCCCGCAGGCTCCGAACGATCTCGACCAGCTTGGCAGCCTCGTTGTCTGGCAGGGCGGCCGTCGGCTCGTCCATCACAATCAGCCGGGCGTTCCTGGCCACGGCCTTCAAGATTTCGACCTTCTTCTGGTCGGCGACACTCAAATGTGATACCGGGATACCAGCCGGCAGGTCGAAGGCTGACTTGGCGATCAATTCCTCGAAGCGCCGCCGTATGTCTCTGTCCTGGACTACCCCGGCTCGATGGCTCTCGATGCCAAGGTAGACGTTTTCGAGCACGCTGAGCTTGGGCACCAGCGCGATTTCTTGCTGAATCATGGTAATGCCATCAATCAGCGCATCGCGCGGTGATGCATAGTGTACCGGCCGACCATCCACCACAAGCTCACCCGCGTCCGGGCGAAGCACCCCGCTGATAATCTTGCCAAGCGTGGACTTGCCAGCCCCGTTCTCGCCGACGAGACCATGGATCGAACCTCGCTTAATGGCGAGGTGGATATCCTTTAGTGCTTCTACGCCTCCGAACCGCTTGCTGATACCGTGTACTTCGACGTGGGGTTGGGGGTTGTTTGGCCCCTCAACCCCACGTCCTTGAACCAGATGATTACCACTGGGGTTCAAATTGGCCTACATTCTCCTGTGTGATGATCGGGCCGTCCGGCGGGAGTGGGGGCTTCTGCTCGTCGTTCTTAACGAACCGCGGCACTTCCTCGCCACGGACCACCTTGATGGCTATCTCGCCGGCGATCTGGCCCATCGTATAGGGTATGTCGGCGTAGTCGGCCCAGAAGCGCCCCTCTTTGATCGCCTGGTAGCCACGCTCGCCGGTCCCGTTGCCAAGGAGACGGATTTTACCCTCCAGCCCGGCATCGATGACGGCCTGCTCGGCCCCCAGCATCATCTGGTCACCGGAGGTGGCAAGGACGTTAATATCCGGGTGGGCCTGAAGGATATTCTGCGTGACCTCGTAGCCTTTGTCTTCTAAGTAGAAAGCTTCCTGATTGGCCACAATCTCGATTTCCGGGTGATCCGTGAGCACCTTTTCGATGGCCTCGACCCGGTCCTGGTCGATGGTTAGCGACTGCGCGCCATTCAGATAGCCGACCTTGCACGGGTCTGTACCCTCACAGGCGCGGACGATCATCTGGCCCAGGAAGGTGCCGTGATCAATGCCGGTACGGCCGATATACGACACAATGCCATCGTAGGGCTCATACGTCCTGGCGTCCGGCCCGATGACAACGTCCGCGGCGACCACCTTGATGCCCGCAGCGATGGCATCTTCGACGTCTGGAATTACAGCGTTCCCATCCACTGCGTAGATGATGAAGACGTCGAAGTTACCTGAAACAATCGCGTCCTGGATCTGGTGGGACTGGGAGGTTGCATCAAACGGTGGGTCGGCGCCAAATACTTCCACTGTCCCGCCCAGTTTCGCCGCTGAATCCGCGACACCATCTCCCACATTCTTCGTATACGTGTTGCCGAGTACTGGGTGAAACACCGCTATGCGGACTGGTTTCGCTTCCGGCTGCACCTGGGTAGGCGGCGCCTCAGTTGGTGGCACTGCGGTAGGTGCGGCCTCTGCTTCCTGCGTTGGCTGTGCCGGGGCTGATGGTTGACACGCTGCTAGGATCAGGCCGAGGATGGCCACACTGACCAGCAGCATCCTCCACTTGTTAGGTTTAAACATTGGTTCTCCCCTCCTCATACAACATGACTCGCTTGCCAGACTGCTGGAGCTTTAATTGATGGACGATCTCACCTCCTCTCACAAGTCCTTAGTGTTATTTACATGTGCCATTATCAGGTCTTTGGAGCCCCTATGGGAGAGTGCTGAAAAAGTCGTCCGGAAATGCAACTTGTATTCGGCGCGGCTCCCCGACTCCCTACCAGTTGTGGTGCCGGGACGCTTTTTAAGCAGTCTCTATGGGTTGCCCTATAACCATTTTACGCGTTTTCACTCCAACACACATCGGTCAAAAGAAGGGTTTCGTCCGACCAAAAAGCCCGCTCTGGTGGCGGGCTGGGCTGTGTCAAATGACCAGCAGACTACGACAAATGACGTAGGGCCCTGTCAGGTTGAATTCAGGCTAGCCAACCCCTCCCGGAGTGCATATAGCGCCGCCTGGGTGCGATTGGCCAGGTGCAGTTTGCCCAAGATGTTGCCGACATGGGTTCGCACAGTCCGTTCGCTGATACTCAGCATTTCGGCAATCTCCTGGTTGGTGAGCCCGCGCGCTACCAGTCTCAGTACCTCCATCTCACGCCCTGTTAGCGGCTCTGCGACCGGTGGCAGTTTCGTGGGATGCTTGACTTCGCGGATCAACTTGAGGGCGATGGTGGGATCGAGGGAGGGCTCGCCCCGGTAAACGTCGCGGATAGCCTGGAGTAATTCTTGAGGCGATGAGTCTTTCAACAGATAGCCCAGTGCCCCAGCCTTGATGGCGGGAAAGACCTTGTCGTCGTCGGCAAAGCTGGTGAGGACGATGATGCGTACCTTGGAGTTCTCGCACGTGATCTCACTAATGGCCTCGATGCCGCTCTTATGAGGCATCACCAGATCAAGCAAGACGACGTCAGGCTGTAGCACGCGAACTCCCATCACTGCTTCTTGCCCATCCGCTGCTTCACCCACCACCTCTATCCCGGCTTCGGTACTGATCAGAGCGCGCAGTCCTTCTCGCACCACGGCGTGATCATCGGCAATAAACACTCGAATTGTTTCGATCAATGAGATATCGGCCTCCTGGCGTTGGTAGAGACCAGGCGGCCTCACCAGTGTGCCATCGTCGCGTCTTTGGAGCCCCTATGGGTTGCCCTATTACCCATTTTACGCGTTTTCACTCCAATACACATCGGTCAAAAGAAGGGTTTCGTCCGACCAAAAAGCCCGCTCCGGTGGCGGGCTGGGCTGTGTCAAATGACCAGCAGACTACGACAAATGACGGTCATCGGGTTGAGTTCAGGCTAGCCAACCCCTCCCGGAGTGCATATAGCGCCGCCTGGGTGCGATTGGCCAGGTGCAGTTTGCCCAAGATGTTGCCGACATGGGTTCGCACAGTCCGTTCGCTGATACTCAGCATTTCGGCAATCTCCTGGTTGGTGAGCCCGCGCGCTACCAGTCTCAGTACCTCCATCTCACGCCCTGTTAGCGGCTCTGCGACCGGTGGCAGTTTCGTGGGATGCTTGACTTCGCGGATCAACTTGAGGGCGATGGTGGGATCGAGGGAGGGCTCGCCCCGGTAAACGTCGCGGATAGCCTGGAGTAATTCTTGAGGCGATGAGTCTTTCAACAGATAGCCCAGTGCCCCAGCCTTGATGGCGGGAAAGACCTTGTCGTCGTCGGCAAAGCTGGTGAGGACGATGATGCGTACCTTGGAGTTCTCGCACGTGATCTCACTAATGGCCTCGATGCCGCTCTTATGAGGCATCACCAGATCAAGCAAGACGACGTCAGGCTGTAGCACGCGAACTCCCATCACTGCTTCTTGCCCATCCGCTGCTTCACCCACCACCTCTATCCCGGCTTCGGTACTGATCAGAGCGCGCAGTCCTTCTCGCACCACGGCGTGATCATCGGCAATAAACACTCGAATTGCTTCACCCATCGAAATATCTGCCTCCCGAAATTCACATGGCGGCGTGGCACCCTGATAAATGCTGACGAGTTCCTGCAAACCCTGTCAAACTTTCACCCTTACGCACACTTTTGTACCTTCCCCTGGTGCTGAGGTTATCCGCAACGTGCCTCCTAGTTTATCCACCCTTTCTTGCATATTTGCCAACCCCATACCACCTCCATTGCAGGCAGTGTCAACTTCGAAACCTGTACCATTGTCCGCTACTGCTAGTTCCACGTGCCCGTCTATTGTGCAGATACGTACCGTCACTGAGGTGGCCGCAGCGTGCTTCAGGGCATTATTTAGCGCCTCCTGCGCGGTACGGTACAGCCCCTCTTCCACGGGCGCGGGCAGTTCGATCACGTCATCTACCAGGAGATGGGCCTTCACGCCAGCCCGTCTTTCGACGGCGCCTAATCTCTGTTGTATGGCCCCTACCAGGCCCTCCCGTTCCAGCGCCGATGGCCGCAACTCGTGAACAAGTAGTCGTATTTCCTTGAGCGCGTCCTGGGCAGTTTCACCAAGCCGGGCCAGGTAACCCTCCGCGCGTTCCAAGTCCCCGGCTTTGATCAATCGTCGGCCCGCTTCGGCAAAGAGGGTCAGGCTGTAAAGAGACTGGGTTACCGAGTCGTGCAGGTCTCGCGCCAACCGCTCGCGCTCTTCCATCACGGCCAGTTGCTCAGCCTGTTGATACAGCCGAGCGTGTTCCACGGCCACTCCCACCTGGTCGGCAATAGAAGCCAGCAACGTCATCTCTTCCACGTCGAATTGATGCTCGGCCTTTCCAAATACACTGAACACTCCTAACACTTTCCCCTTAGCTCGCATTGGTACACCGACATAGGTGTGGACAGCGCTCGTTCCGACCGTCTGAGGCGC
>JAHELX010000146.1 GCA_024643945.1 Anaerolineales bacterium | reverse complement strand
GCGTGGAGGAGATTCCGTACGTGTGTGTGCCGCGCGAGGTGGGTGAGTCGAAGACGGCGACGAACCCGCTGGGGTATATTACACGCGGTTGGAACTACGTGGTGACGATCGTGCGTTTGCGGTTGGCAATGGGTAATTGAATCAAGTTGAATCAATCAAGTGAGGCAACAACTTTCACTCAGGAGAAGTAATCTATGTTAAAACCTGCTGAGCTCGAACCTGAAGACCTGGGTGACCTGGCAAAGGTCATCCCTGGTCGCGACCCGGAATTGCAAGTACGCATCCCGCGTATCCCGGTCAGCGAGCTGGATTTGCAGACCCGCATCATCCCTGTTTGCGAGCCGACACTGAACGGCAACGAAGCTGAGTACGTGCTAGATTGCATCGAGAGCAATTGGATCTCGTCGGCGGGTAAATACATCCCCCGCTTTGAGGAGGCCTTTGCCGAAGCCTGCAGCACGCGCTACGGCGTGGCCTGCGTCAATGGCACCGTCGCTCTGCACCTGGCTCTGGCCACATTGGGTATCGGCCCTGGCGACGAGGTGATCCTGCCTACCTTCACCATGATCGCCACCATCAACGCCGTCACTTATACCGGTGCCACGCCGGTGCTGGTGGATTCGGAACCGGTCACCTGGAATATGGACCTGAACCAGGTTGCCGACAAGATCACCTCCCGCACCCGTGTCGTGATGCCGGTCCACACCTACGGCCATCCGGTGGATATGGATCCTCTGCTGGAATTGGCTGAACGACACGGTTTGTACATCATCGAAGATGCGGCCGAAGCCCATGGGGCAGAATACAAAGGGCGCCGGGCTGGATCACTGGGGCACGCTGGCTGTTTCAGCTTCTACGCCAACAAGGTTATTACTACCGGCGAAGGGGGAATGATCACTACTGACGACCCCGACATTGCCCAGCTAGCGAGCCATCTACGCGACCACGCCTTTTCGGACGAACGGCATTTTTGGCACAAGTACCTCGGCTTCAATTACCGGATGACCAATTTGCAGGCAGCGGTGGGGTTGGCGCAGACGGAGCAGATGCAGTCGTTCGTGCGAGCGCGGCGCGCCAACGCGGCGCGCTATACAGCCGCACTCCAATCCATCCCTGGCATCGTCACGCCGCCGGAAGCCGACTGGGCCAAGAGCGTCTTCTGGATGTATTCTATCCTGGTCGAAGATGAGTTTGGCATGACCCGTGACCAGTTGCGGGCCTATTTGGCAGAGCATGGGATCGAGACCCGCACCTTCTTTATCCCGATGCACCTCCAGCCCATCTACTACCAGGCGTTTAAGGGGCAGCGTTACCCGATCTCTGAGATGCTGTGCCAGCGAGGATTTTACCTGCCGTCGGCATCATCCCTGACCCCTCGCGAAATTGACTATATTACTGAGATGGTGCGCAAGGCGCATAAACAGGTGGCAAGGTTCTCTTCGGCGGATTGAGTCGACAAGTGGCTCTTTCCGCTTCGGTCGCCTGAGCTGCTGGCGCTGGTTCTTTGTATGGAATGGGCTGAATACCAAAAGATGTACGAGTTGGAAGACTCGTACTGGTGGTTTGTGGGTCGGCGGCAGTTGGTGAGGGCGCTGATTGAGCGATGGATGCCGCCTGAGATGGCGGGGCCTATCCTGGACGTAGGTTGTGGCACTGGGGGCAATCTGGCATTCCTGGCACGCTGGGGATGTAGTGCCGGCATAGATCTTAGCCCGGTGGCTTTGGATTTCGCTCGCCGTCGTAGATTGCCCTGCCTGGTTCAGGCGTCGGGGTTGGCGTTGCCCTATCCAGACAACACTTTCAGCCTGGTCACGGTCTTTGATGTGTTGTATCATCGCTGGGTGGTCGACGACGGCCAGGTTGTGCGTGAGTGTCAGCGCGTGCTGCAGCCGGGCGGCTGGTTGCTTCTGGCCGAGCCAGCGTTACCCGGTCTGTGGAGTCGGCACGACGAAGTTTACTATGCCTGGCACCGTTATACGCTGGGAGAGATCGGTCGAATGTTGGGTGGCGTCGGCTTCAGGTTGTGTAAGCTCTCGTACACCAATGCGCTCCTTCTGCCGCTGGTGGTTGTTGTCCGATTGGTGGCGCGCTGGCTCCCTTCTGCTGATGACGTAGAGCTGCAGCCACTCCCTCGCTGGCTCAACCAGGCGCTCATCGGCGTTTTGAGCCTGGAGGCGGTGTGGTTGCGGCGGGGCACCTTCCCTATTGGCAGCGGCCTGGTTTGCCTGGCGCAGAAAGAAGTGCAACGTAAAACGTAAAACGTAAAACGTGAAAATGGAAAATGCGGAACGCAAAGTGTGATACGCGATACGTTTCACGTTTCACGTTTGACCATATTGCTCAGAGGTGATGGTAGATGCAGTATCCAAGAAGTGCTCACGGCGCGCAAGTTGATGAGCTTCGCGTGCGCCAACCAGCGCGCAGAGGTTGGGCCCGGATTCTGATCTTGTTGGGGATCGGCAGCTTTTTTGCCTACCGTTGGTGGGTTCTGGGTGGATTGTTTCACCTGGGAGCTGCGCTGGTTTTCGGGCTCGCTGCCGTGGCCGGGCTGGCGAGACTGCCGCGTAGCAGGACGGTGCTCCAGGGTGGGACGCTGCCCCATAGTGGGACGCTGCTCCATAGTGGGACGCTGCTAAGCGCCAGGCAGCAAACGTTGGTCCTGAATGTAGGCATTAGCCTGGTTTTCCTTGACCTGGTCTTCGGCCAGATCGAATGGAGCTCAATGCTGGCGGCTTTTGCGAAAGCCAACTACTGGATGCTGCTCCCTTCGTTCGCGCTGGTAGTTGTCAGCCTGTTTTTACGGACATGGCGCTGGCAATGGTTGTTGCGGGCGGTGGGACGTGTGCCTTTTGGCCCGGCCTTTCGGGCGGCCAACATCGGCATTGGGGCCAATATGGTATTGCCAGCCCGGGCGGGTGAATTCCTGCGGGCTTACGTGTTGGGCCGGGCCACCGGTAATTCTAAAACGGCGATCTTTGCTACTCTGGTAGTGGAGCGTATCTTCGACGGACTGACGATCCTGCTGTCGCTGGTGGGCGTGGTATTGCTGGGAGTCCGATCGCCGGAGCTGAAGCGAATTGGGGTCGTGGGAGGGCTCTTTTACGTCGGTGCCCTGTCGGGTGTGTCCCTCTTTTACTTCCGACAGGTGTGGTTTGCGTCTATCGTCGCGCGGTTGCTCCCGGAGAATTGGGCAACCCGCGTCCTGAACCTGTTGCGTGCCTTTGCTGATGGTCTACACGTACTGCGCGATGGCCGACAATTGCTGGTGGTGTCGCTGCAATCTGTGTTAATCTGGTTTGTTATCGGCTGGTCGTTTTATCCGGTGATGTTGGCCTTCGATTTTGGCGCGCCAGTGCCACTCTTCGCCCCGTTTTTATTGCTGCCCTTGCTGGCGTTGGGCCTCACCATTCCTGGTGCACCTGGAGGCGTGGGCATTATGCAATACATGGGCGTGCTGGCGCTGCGCCTCAGCTTTGCGGCGGTTGGCGCCAATCTGGCCCCCGATTTCGCTGAGCAGGCGGCCGCCTTTTCGTTGCTGATGCACTTTTCGCAGGCAGCGCCGGAGATCGCGCTGGGCGCGTGGGCCTTCCTGGCCGAGGGATTGGCATGGGGCGAGGTCGAAGTGGGCCGAGGCGCAATAGGGGCCGAAGAGAGTGAACAAATCCGAAGATCCTCGGACCCAGCCCCTAGCTCCCAGCCCCCAGCCCCTAGTTAAGGCAACAGCTTCTCAGCGCCATAGCCGTACTTCAAACGGCGTGATAAGCTCCGGCGGGCCGCTCTCGGCCACAATCACTTCCTGTTCCACGCAAGCTCCCCTGAAATCCCGGATGAAAATCCCTGGTTCAATGCAGAGAACCATTCCGGGCTCCAACTGTGTCTTGACGCCGGGACGCAATTGCGGACCTTCTACCGTCTCCAGTCCAATGCCGTGGCCGACGAAGCCGGGCAGGTGATCGCCGAAGCCGGCTTTTTCTATAACTTCACAAGCGGCCTGGTGCACAGATTCCGCCGTTGCCCCCGCTCGCGCCGCGTCCAATGCCCATTCGGTCGCTAGCAGTGCCGTCTCGAGCAATTCTCGGGTTTCGGGGCTTGCGTTACCACAGACGGTGGTGCGTAGCACGTCGAAGCCATAACCCTGGAAAGCACCGATGATGTCTAACGTCACGATATCTCCTGGTTCGATAATCCGGTCCGTTGCCTGGGGCCAGCGGCTGGGCCAGGCCGACCATGGTCCGGAGTGGACACGCAGATAGCGCACGAAGTCCGCGCCAGCGGTCAGCGCCGCCGCAGTTCCCGCGGCACACACCTGGCGTTCAGTGACGCCGGGCTGTATCGCTTCCCAAGCTGCTTGCAAGCCAACCCCGCCGATTTCGGCTGCCCGGCGCAGCAAAGATTGTTCGGCTGGGCTTTTCACCAGCCGTTGCTGCGCCACCAGCCGCTCGTCAGCAGACAGGTCCAGGTCAGGAGCCTCGTCCAGCAAGTCGCCAAAGAATGCCAGCGGCAGTATATCTCCCCCCACCAACGCTACTTGCGCCGAGGCCAGGCTCAGGTCTCCCAACACAGCCGCCGTCCCGGCCGGCAGGTTCGGCGCGACGCGCACTTCGTCTGTGATTATCAGATCCTCCCGGTAATACCCGCCGTCGACCACCAGTATGGCCGGCCCTTCGACCGGCAGAACGAAGACGCCGTGCCCCAGCCCTCGGGTCACCTCATCGAATTCCGTTGCCGGGAAGGGGGGAAAGTGATTGGTAAGATAGGCCAGCGCGCCAGTGCGGTCGTAAAAAGCTCGTCCGATGACCATTACCCCGGCGTAGCCTACTGCCGCGGCCAGTTCGCGGGTCCGTGCCTGCCGGGCCAGAAATTCCTCGCGTGAGATCCCTCGCTCATTCTCCACAGTATTACCTCCTGATTTTGGCCGACCATTGTGTACAATCCGCGAAGTCTACGTCAGCCCCTGCCCAAATCTAGTCGAAAGCCGTACCCCCGTACCGTGATTACGTACTCGTGGTCCGGGTCCATTTCTGCCAGGCGATGGCGCAGTCGTCGCACCAGGGCGTCAATGGCATCGTCGCTGACCCCTTCCGGATCTGCGTCAGGCCAGACAGCAGCGATAATCTCTTGCCGGCTGTAAACCCGTCCCGGCTCCTCCGCCAGAAGTGCCAGGAAATCGTACTGGGCTGCGGAAAGGGGCGGCACCAATTTGCGCCCGCTCACCATCACCTGTCGCTCCGCCCGGTCGATGCTGGGCCCTTGATACATCCGCCCCGGCAAGGGCGCGGTCGCCTCGCTGTCCACAAAAGTCAGCTCCAGGCCAGGGGCGATTTGAATCCGGTCCCCGTCCTCCAGTGCCTGGGGACTGGTCACCCGCTGGCCGTTGATGAAGACGCCATTTTTGCTGCCTGCGTCCTCCAGCATGTAATGATTTTCTTCCAGCCGGATACAAGCGTGCGTGCGTGAAACCCAGCGCAGGTCAAGCTGCACATCGCACTCTGGTGCACGGCCGATCGTCATCGGCGTTCGATTGAGGATCCATTGATTTTTGATGAGATCACCCTCTTGCCACACCAGCAAGGCCGGCTCACGAGCGAGTTCGGTCATCATGATTCACCTCCGCTTGACAGAATACCAGAGGACTGGTACATTGGAGATTAGAAATCACAGATTGGAGACTGGGTAATTGGCGGGCCATCTGGAACCAGGTACCACGCTGCACCAGCGATATCGGATCATCGGCCTCATCGGTAGCGGTGGGATGGGGGCTGTTTACCTGGCCGACGACAACCGGCTGGAGGGCCGCCGCTGCGCCGTTAAAGAGGCGCAGCTTCTGCTTGGCGTGAGCGACCAGACAGCACAAGCGATGCGCGACCAATTCCATCGGGAAGCCAATATTTTGGCCCAGTTGGACCATCCCAATCTGCCCAAAGTAAGCGACTATTTTTCTGGGAACGACCGGGATTACCTGGTGATGGACCATGCTCCTGGCCCGGATCTGCACCAGGTGGTGGCCGATGCGCGGCGCGAAGATCGCTTCTTGCAAGAGGCCACCGTGCTGGCCTGGGTGAATCAACTTTGCGATGCTCTCAGCTATCTGCACAGTCGCAATCCGCCTGTATTGCACCGGGACGTGAAGCCAGCTAACGTCAAACTCACGCCGGAGGGCCGGGTAAAGCTGGTAGACTTCGGCCTGGTCAAGCCATTGGACCCGGACGATCCCAAAACAATGACCAGCTTGCATGGCGTCGGCAGCCTCCCCTATACCCCTCTGGAGCAGTACGTGGACGAGGTAGGTCACACCGATCCTCGCTCCGATTTGTACGGCCTGGGGGCGACTCTCTACCACCTGCTAACCGGTCAGGAGCCCCCCAGCGCGCAAGCTCGTTTTTTAAACCCGAACGTCCTTATCCCGCCACGACGCATTAACGCCTCCATCTCGCCAGAAGTTGAGGCAGCCACCCTGCAGGCAATGGCTTTGCACCCTCATGAACGTCCTGCCAGCGTGAAGGAATGGCAGGCGATGCTTGCCGGTCAAAAGGCCGCTGCGCCTGTCGGGCCAGCCGGCCTCCAGTTTACCCCTGGGGCGTCGCTGCCGAAGGCTCCGCACCCTGGCTGGCGCGGGATTCTTCGCGATAATCTGTGGCTCGTCGGCATCGCGTCGCTGTTGTTAGCCCTGGCTCTGGCGTTGACCTTTGGCCTGATCACGCCCCAGTGAACTCGTTGTCTCCCTCTGTCTTTGTCTATCATCTAATGTTCGGCGGCCGCTCCAGCGTCAGCGACGCCAGACCCAAGATGAAGGCCAATGCCGCCACGGTAAGACGCCCCACAACCAACCTCGATTCCGCTGCAGGGGCCAGCCACGTCTCCGGGCGCAGCCAGCCCGCGCCGTAGAGCAAATAACCCGCCAGCCCTCCGATAAACACCAATAACCCCAGCCGTACCTGCCTTGAGGCAGATCGCCCCGGTCGCTGCCGTATGCTGAAGCCGACGATCCCGGCCAGCAGCGTGGCGCTGAGCGCAGCCAGCAGGTCTAACCCGTCCACCGGGCGCAACCCGCCACTTCCCGTGCCTGCTCCCGCGTCTTCCAACGGAACCGGTATGGACGTGGCCGTAGGAGTTGGCATGGGGGTGAGGGTGGGGGATGGGGTGGCGCTCGGCGTGGGGCTGGGGGCCATCGTCGGCGTGGGAGTAGGGGTCGTGGTGGGTGTGGGAGTGGGGGGCGCTGTGACCGTCACCAGCAGCGGGTGTTGGCTGGTCGCCTCCCCACTTTGGGCCACGATCTCGGCCATGCCTGGGTCAGGCAAGGTAAAGACTGCTTCGCCTATCCCACCCACTGTCGTGTCCGTGGCCAGAGCCATCGGTCCACTTCCACTCCGATAGCTGGCAGCAAAGGTGACGGTTGTCCCGTCAGGCACCGGATGGCCGTTGCGGTCAAGCACTGGCCCCACGCCCACCCGCACCGTCACCGGCGGTAACGGATTCTCTGGCAGATCCTCCAACAGGCGTACGGCCAGGGGCTGATCTGGGTCGGGTGAAAGCTGAATCACCAGGTCGTAGCCTGTCCCCTCGACGTTCACCGGTGAGGTGCCACCGGCCGTCACCTCACCAAAGAGGGCGCGCACGGCTGTCTCGATGAATGGCTCGGTTTTGCTGTAAACGCAAAAATAGGCATGGAGCTTGTTGATCTCCGTTGTGTCCAGATAATAGGGCGCGTTGAGGCCCAGCACCACCACCCGCTTGTCCAGGAGGACGGGCGCGCTCTGGGCCAAAAAGAGCTTGAGCGCGTCGGAGTCAGGGTAACGGACAGTGTTCAAGTCCAGCGGCGCGAAGATGATCCAATCAGCGGCCTGGATGCGCGCCGCGATCTCTTCCGGCGGGAGATAGCCTTCACCCGGTGCTTCAGTTGGAGGCGGTGGCGCCTCAACCGAGGCGTTCAGGGGACCGGTCAACAGCGATTTGAGCTGCGCAAAAGTGATGGAACTGATTCGTTCCGGCGCCACTTGCCCGGTGCCGTCGGGCCCGTAAAGGCGCAGGATGGTCTGCTGTACGGCATCTGTGGGCAGCGCGCTATAAGTCGGGCAATCGTAGCAATCGCGCACCTGCCGTGCCTCGCTGATGACGAGGAGCGTCTCGTCGGGACGCGGCGGGGCGGGCACTGCCGAGACCCGAGACGTACGCGAGCGCCCGTCAGGGTAGACCAGTGTCAGTGCCTGCCGGGCAATGTCGTCTACCACCGCCCTACCGCTGCCAGCGATGTTCATCGCTGCTTCAGGGTCTGCCAGCACCGAGCCCGGCGTTGGGTCAGGGTAAAGTTTGAACTTGAGCCGCAGCACGCGGCTCACCGCCTCGTCCACGCGGGCGGCAAAAGCGGGATTGGTGCGGTACTCGTTGCGAAAGAAGAGAATGGTATCTTTGATGTTCTCAAACTGATCGGTCCAGCGGTTGTTCAGGTCGAATTGGGCCAGAATAAGCAGGTCATTGCCTGCCAGGAAGGACTCTTTGGCAATGCGCCGGTGGGGGAAGGTGGTGAGAGTCGGGTCGAAGTATTTGCGGACGGCGGGCACGCCCAGCGCGTCGCTGACGACAAGGCCACCCTGGTCGCGCCAGGGGATGAACTCCGACAGGCCCAGCATGGTGGCCATGCCTTCGGGATCAAAGCTGATAGGGGCCGTGAATTGGCGGATGTCGCCCTGAAACCCGCGATAGCGGATGTGGCTGGACATGAGTGCGTCGGTGACACCAGTTCCCTGATCTCCGTCGGTCAGGTCGGTGACTTGAAAGAAGGGCGCCAGTTCGATGCGGCGTAACTCGCTCAACGATTTGTCCACGGTAGCCACTTCATCGTCGGGAAGACGATCGCTGCCACCATGGCCGGGAAAGTGCTTGGCCACGGTGGCGAGTCGTCCGTCACTCCCCCGATGGACGCCACGAATGTAGGCCCGTCCCATCGTTCCCGCCCAGAAGGGATCGCCGCCGAAGGCTCGCACGCCAATATCACCCCGCCCCGTGGGACGCGGGTCGTTGAGCACGTCCAGGCTGGGGCCAAGCAACAGGTTGATCCCCATCGCCGATAGCTCTCGCCCCACGATTTCCCCAACATTTTCGGCATTGGCCGGCTTCCAGGTGGCGCCGATGGCCATCGGGCTGGGCAGCGGCGTGACGCCGCCGGTGATGCGCGTATAGGGCCACCCATCGCCTTCGTGGTCAATTGCTACCAGGAGCGGCACTGGACCATTGTCCAATGCCAGGCTTTGGAGCTGATTGGCTAGTTCCGTAACCTGACGTGGTGTGGTGTCGTCGTTGGTGAAGTTTTGGTTGGCAGCCAGCAGTACGACACCGCCGATTTTGTACTCGACGATGAGTTCGGCGATGTTAGAATTACCCCCTACATCGGAGCCGACAAAGGGTACGACGAAGAGTTGTCCTATCCGTTCTTCAACTGTCATGTGAGCCAACGTCTCGGCTACTGGGTCAGCTTGAGCCGACGAGGGGGTGGGGGTCAGCGTGAGCAGCAAACACAGGATGAAAATAACCGATGAAATACGTGGCAAGTTCTGTCACCTGATAGGATGATTTTATAATACCCGCACGTGGGTGTAATCACTGCGTATATTACCTCAAAAGGGAACTTCCAACAAAGTATGCACCAATGGAACGATGGACGAAGCAAAAGGCATCACCATGGCCATCAACGCTTTCGCACCTGGACCGGCCAGGATCAGCAACAGCAAAATGGTGACCAGGATGCGCCACAGCAGTTCAAGCCGGCTTGGAACAAGGGACGGGATAGGGTCAGACATAGGCAATCTCCAGCGAAGCAGGCTGCTTTAAGCATAACATGCCAGGGGGAGATTAGCTTGACCCTCGGGGGGCGATCAACCGTCAAATGGGGCGTCGGCAAAGGCGACGGATGAGCGTAGGGTTTGAGTGGTTTTAGATCGAACTTTCAAACAACCTCTCAGGAGATCAACTCCAGGGGCAGGTGGCTCACCCGGTTCAAATAATGGACACCCAGGTTACCATCGCTCTGGAAGTGAATGCGGGAGACCGCCGTGTTGTAGTGATAGTAGAAGAGGTGGCGATCTGGCAACTGCTTGAAGAGTGCCTTCAGCAAGGCATCCATAAAGCCACCGTGAGACACCAGAACAATCCGTTCATCGCTGGCGGGCCACTGGCGTAGCTCATCGGCTACCTGGATGGCCCGCTCGTGGCATGCTGACCAGTCTTCATATTCCCGGTTCCACCACCCGTGTTCCGTAATACCCTCCGGTAGCACGTAGTGTGGGAACGCTGCCTGGATCTCCTGTCGAGTTTTCCCAGGATAGCCAACCGGACCGCGTCCTTCCTCATCCAGGTAGATGCCTCCTTTCTCGTGGAGGTCGACCCAGACTTCAGTCGCCAGTCCCAGCGCCTGCCCGATGAAATAAGCCGTTTGTAAGGCCCGCCACATAGGGCTGCAATACAAGCGGGTAATACCATAGCCGCGTTGATTGCGGTTGTTTTCCGCGCTGGTTGATGGTTCCAGTTCCCGCCCATCGGCCAGGTGCCGGGCCAGAATTTCTGACTGGCGCTCGCCCAGTTGCGTCAGTGGCGGATCGGAGACCCGATCTCGCTCATCGGTCAGCGCATTGTTAGTTGATTGGGCATGGCGGATAAGATACAGTTGCATTGCGAAAGTCTGTAGTACCTCCTCTTTCGAATCGGAGAAGTTTACACCGAGTATTGTGACCGCGCAAGTGGTAGGAGGTGCAACGCACTTGTACAATGTCAAACCGAGTGTTCTATCGTCATTTCAGCCGTTTTGACTGGTGCTAAAGTGCGTTGCACCTTCGCATCTCAATTAAATTTCGAATTGCTGAACCGGGGTTGAAAAAAGTGATTCTCTGGGGGGTAAATCGTGCTATAATGGTAATGACGACATGCACCAGCCACCATGTTACAGCGAAGTTGGTTGAAGCAGGAGGTGCGCTATGGCAGTCATTACCATTTCTCGACAGTATGGCAGCGGCGGTAGGGAGATTGCAGCCCGAGTCTGTGAGTTGCTTGGGTATCGCTATCTT
>JAHELX010000145.1 GCA_024643945.1 Anaerolineales bacterium | reverse complement strand
ATT
Source organism: Anaerolineales bacterium (assembly GCA_024643945.1). Next base: position 11,053 of record JAHELX010000145.1, on the reverse strand, counting down.
AAGGAGGTTTATATGAGTTCAAAGAAGGAAACGCAAAAGTCCACCAAGAGCACCACCGCGATCAACAAGAAGTTCAAGGGATTCACGGACGAGGAAAAAGCCGCGATGAAGGCTCGCGCCCAAGAGCTGAAGGCGGAAGCGCGCGCGAACAAGAAGAAAGCGGACGGGGAAAGGGACGTGCTCGAGAAGATCGCCGAAATGCCGGAACCGGATCGCACCATGGCCAAGCGGCTCCATGCGATCATCACAACTAGCGCGCCAGCCCTCTGGCCGAAAACCTGGTATGGGATGCCCGCGTATGCCAAGGACGGCAAGGTCGTCTGCTTCTTCCAAAGCGCGCAGAAGTTCAACACGAGGTACGCGACATTGGGCTTCAGCGACACGGCGAACCTCGACGAAGGCGCCCTGTGGCCGGTCGCCTTCGCGCTGAAGGAGTTGACTGCCACCGAAGAGGAAAGGATCGTCGCGCTCGTGAAGAAAGCAGTGAGCTGAGTATGAAAGCAAGGACGAATCCTTCCCCGAAAGGGAAGTCCCCATCTCAACAGATAGATGCCATAATCAAGGAGCCGGGTGACTGGCGGGGCAAGAAATTGTCACAGCTACGCGCTTTGATCAAGAAAGCCGACCCTGCCGTGGTCGAAGAAGTGAAGTGGAAAAAACCTTCCAAACCAATGGGAGTCCCCGTTTGGTCTCATGATGGAATAATATGCATAGGAGATACGCTCAAGAACGCCGTGAGACTGACATTCCCCAAAGGTGCTCAGATGAAGGATCCGAAGAAGCTCTTCAATACGCGTCTAGAAAGCAACACGGTTCGTGCCATCGACTTCCACGAAGGTGACACTGTAGATGAGGCTGCGTTAAAGGCACTCATTCTCGAAGCCGTGGGGCTTAACACGTCAAAAGAACGCGAACGATAAAATGAATTTACGATTAAGATGGTAAAGGAGAACCTTATATGCAAGTAATCGACAAATTTATGAGCTCCAAGTGGCTGTCAGCAACATGCCGAGGGCCAAAGCATTTTATGCAGATAAACTTGGTTTGAAGGTCACTACGGATTACCGTCAAGACGACGACAACTGGTGGGTATCGCTTTCCCTCCCCGAAGGTGGGGTTACTATTACCCTCACTACGCATCACGCACATATGAAGCCCGGCACCATGACGCTATATTTTGCGACTTCAGACATTACTGCGGCCCACAAAGAGCCGAGCGACAAGGGGGTCAAAGTCAGCGAAGTCAAAGACGACCTGCACGGCCCAGGGTCAGGCGTAAAGTGGTTTAATTTTAAGGACCCCGATGGCAATCTGGTCCACCTGATGGCCCATGTCCTTTAAGTGCATAACACGCTCTAAGGGTGCATATTGGGTATTGCTAACATCATCTGTGAGGTCAAATTCGAGGTTCATCCGATCACTCCTAAAGCCAATAAGTCTAATGAAGTTTTCAGAGGATACCGAATTTGACCGGTTTGTGGCGGTTTTCAGGAATAGAAATGCCGCCTGGTTGCATTAACGAATAGAAACCTGCTATGGTTGCGCAAAATCAAGGCCATAAAGAGGACTTTCGGCCTCTCTATGGAAATGGGCTCAGATATCGAATCAACTTGTGACGTCGTCTCTCTTGAGAAGCGTCGCTTCGTCGTAGTTGGCAACCGTCCCGGGTAGGTAAAAACCTAGCTTTTACCCACCCATTGCGTTCATATTCGGCAAAGAAATCAGAGGAGAATTCATGCCACAGGTATATATCGAGATTCGTGGAGCGCGCCCATTTGCTGCGCCGGACGAATCAGCCCGAGGCGGCCGCCGATGCATACAAGCGGGCGCTGGACTTGTGCGGCAACAGCGCCGAGCGCGCCTATCTTCAGCGGCGGCTTGACGAGACACTCAATTTCTTAGCGGATATGAAAAATCGTGTCTGGCAGGCTTTTAGCTTGCTCTACCGCTATCCTGCATTCGGCCGGCTTTGGGTAGGCAGGTTGGTATCGCTATTTGGCGATGCCTTCGCGCTTATCGCATTGCCCTGGTTCGTTTTGCAAGTCACAGGGTCAGGTACGGCGACAGCCGGCATTCTCCTCACCCTGCAACTTCCCGCAATTGCCACCAGCATAGTCATTGGCTCCTTGATAGACCGCTTCCAACCCAGGGCCATTATCGCCATCGATAATGGCCTGCGCACCCTCATCATCGGCCTCATCCCCCTCCTGTATTGGTTCGGCTTGCTTGAGTTATGGCTGCTTTTCCTGCTCACCCTGTTGGCAGGTTTGTTGGAACCTGCCACTCTGGTTGGGTCGCGCAGCATCCTGCCCGATCTTGTAGAGGATAAGGACCTGGATGACGCCAATATGCTATGGTCGTTCAGCCTCAACCTTTCTTTGGTAATCGGGCCGGCGGTTGCCGGGGTGCTCGTCGCTTCTTTCGGAGGCCCATCCGTGCTGCTCGTCGACGCGGCGACCTTTGCCGTGATGGCGTTTGCTGCCGTCACGCTACCCATCCTTAAACGGAGCGAATCCCCGGCGCAAGCGCCTCTCTCCAAACGCCTGGGCTTACACCAGCTCCGGCATATGAAGGTAGTGAGACTCACCACCCTGCTGAGCCTGGTATTCTTTTTCTCCTACGGCCCTTTGGAGGCTGCCTTACCCCTCTATAGCGACGCCATACTACAAACGGACGCGCGTGGCTACGGATTACTCTGGTCGGCTTTGGCGGTCGGCGCGCTGATCGGCACGCTCAGCAGTACCGCGCTCAGCAGGCGCCTGCGCCTGGGTGTTGCTTTGCCGCTGATCGCGTTCCTGTGGGGCGCCAGCCTTTTGCCGATGGTTTTTATCGACGAACTTTGGTTGGCCTGTGGCCTTCTTTTGCTGGGTGGCATGATGTGGGGGCCTTATACACCGATGGAGACGACCTTGCTGCAGCGCAACGTCCCCAAGGAACAACTTGGCAGGGTATTTGGGGCGCGCTCGACTTTGCTCACCGGTGGATCGCCGCTTGGTCTGGCTATTGGCGGCATACTGCTGGCTTTTGTGCCTTCGACCAGCGTCATCGCACTATCGGCGGTTGCCTGCATCCTTGTTGGTTTAGGAGGCCTTGCATCGCCAGCATTCCGAGACCTGTCGCTTCCACCTGCAGCCCCCAACTCTTAAGTCAAAGTTGTGCTGACCAGTTCGTCAGCTTGTACGTCGACACCGTCAAGCCGAAACCAGTCACCATCAGCACTTTTATCAATGGAGTAAAAAATGATTCAAGAATTCATTGAATTGCAAGGCGCTCGTGAGAATAATCTCAAAAATATCTCGTTGCGAATTCCAAAACGCCAGATTACGATTTTTACAGGGGTATCCGGTTCGGGAAAATCCTCCATCGTATTCGATACCATTGCTTCTGAAGCACAACGCCAACTCTATGAAAATTTCAGTATGTTCGTGCGGACCTTCCTGCCCCGCTATGCTCAACCGGATGCTGATTCCATTGAAAACTTGAGTATGCCAATTGTCGTTGACCAGAAACGCTTGGGCGGCGGCTCGCATTCGACTGTCGGGACAATCACCGATATTTACACGGTCTTACGTTTGCTTTTCTCGAAGATTGGTCAGCCCTATGTTGGTCATTACAACGTTTTTTCCTTCAATGACCCGCAAGGTATGTGTCCCGAATGTAATGGGATTGGTCGCAAACTCGGTGTTGATTTGGATAAATTTCTCGATATGTCCAAGTCACTCAATGAAGGCGCGATTTTGTTCGGAGCATATGCAGTAGATAGTTGGGATTGGAATTTCCTTACACAATCCGGTTTATTCGACAACGACAAAAAGCTCGAAGATTACACCGAAGAAGAATTGGATTATTGATATGGGGCCGGAGGGTGGACACAAAGGCGGGCAAATTTTGTTTGAAGGTACACCCAAAGACCTGCTGAACGTAGAAACATCGTACACGGCGCAATATCTCCGAAGCGAACATCAACCGATATAATACCAATCGAGAGAAAAGATAGTGCCCCGCTTGAGTGTTGGTGGGCAAATTCACCACGGAGACACAAAGTTCACAGAGATTTTTTTGTAGATTTCTCCGTTGTTTTTTTATGAATTCACCCCCCACTACACCCCCCAATACATCCTTTGATTGTTTCCGGCCACCCGACTCTTTGATACACTGCAATTAACTTAACAATACCTGTGAATAATGTCGCCTTACGAAGAGTACGCACTTCTGCCACGGCTGCATCGCAGACGGGCAAGATCAGGTAGGAGGTGTCAGATGGATCCGATCTTAGTTACAGGCGGCACGGGCACGCTCGGCCGTCATGTCGTGCGCCGACTCAGTGAGGCCGGACTCGATGTTCGCGTCCTCACGCGGCGGACCGGCGAGCATGAGAACGGCGTCCGCTTCATAACCGGGGATCTTCTTTCCGATGCTGGGATCGACGCGGCGGTCGATGGCGTCGCAACCATCATCCACTGCGCAGGCAGCAACAAGCGTGATGAGGTAGCCACACAGAACCTCGTTCATGCGGCTGCGCGCGCGGGCCGGCCGCATCTCGTCTACATCTCGGTGGTCGGCGCTGAGCGCATGCCGGTCTCTGGGCGGATCGACCGGATGATGTTCGGCTACTTCGACATGAAGCGGAAGGCCGAGCAGGTCATTGCCGGCTACGGACTTCCCTGGACGACGATCCGGGCAACCCAATTCTACGACCTCATCTTCATGGTGTTGGAGACGCTGGCGAAATCGCCGATCGTGCCCGTTCCATCGGGCATCGCGTTCCAGCCGGTGGACTCGGACGAGGTAGCCGCGCGTCTCGTCGATCTCGCGCTGGGGCAGCCCTCGGGTCTCGTTCCCGACATCGCGGGACCGCGCGTGTACGGCACGGCCGAGCTGATCCGCGGATACCTGGAACGAACCCACCGGCGCCGGCTCCTGCTGCCGCTTTGGCTGCCGGGAAAGGCAGCTCGTGCGCTACGGGCCGGTGCGAATCTCGCTCCCGAGCAGGCCGTCGGTACCAGGACGTGGGAGGAGTTCCTCGCAGATCGATTGTCGCAATCTGAGCAGGTTCGCTGTATGGCGTGTCGATCAGGGTATGCGGCGCGAGCGCATGATAGGCCCACGCCCTGATCGACACGCCGCTGATGGTGAAGGTTCTTGGTATTCAATGGTGATGATGATTCCTCTGCCTGGAGCTTATGATGCATGAACGTCACCCTAATCGCGATACCGACCAACCTGCAATCTATCAAATCATCCTCCAGGGTCATTTGAGCAGTCAATGGTCCGATTGGTTTGAGGGCTTTACGATCACGCTGGATGAGCGGGGACAGACCATCCTGGTCGGGCCGGTCATTGATCAGCCGGCCTTACACGGGCTGTTGAAAAAGATCCGTGATTTAGGGATACCCCTGATTTCCGTCAGTCGGCTTGATCCTGATGAGGAAGCGACAAGTCAATAATTTAGTTGATAAGAGTGTAATCACTATACATAAGTTTATCAAATATATCAAGGAGAAAAAGATGAATACCCTGCTTATCCATATATTGAAAAGGAGCATCACATGACACGCATTGCAGGAGTCTCGACCCGCAACGCCGGGCTGCCAGTGAAGCTCGCCTTTTTCTTCACGCGCCGCCAGTTGGCGCGGCTCACCGGGCGCAACCCCGAGCGCATGCTCGAGCCGCTCGAGATGTACGCGCACGTGCCTGGACTGCTGCGCGGCGTCGCCAGCCTTGAGCAGGCCACAGCCAAACTGCATCGCTTCGACGAGCGCCTCAAGTATCTGGCCGAGCTGAAGGCGGCCACGCTCACGCACTGTGAGTACTGCATCGACCTTGGCTCGCAGGTCGCGCGCCGCTCGGGCCTGAGCGACGAGCAACTGCTGGCGTTGCCGCGGTATCGGGAGAGCGAGCTGTTCACCGACCTTGAGAAGCTCGTACTCGACTACGCGGTCGGCATGAGCCGCACGCCTGTGGAGGTGTCTGACGCGCTCTTCGCCGAGCTGCGGGAGCACTTCGACGAGACCCAGCTCGTGGAGCTCACGCACGTGATCGCCTTGGAGAACATGCGCGGACGCTTCAACCTGGCGCTCGGCATCGGCGCGGCTGGCTTCAGTGAGGGCATGGTATGTGCAGTGCCCGCAACAGCGACCGGACCGCGGCACGTTGACGATCTCGACGCGCGCTCTGACACGGCGGCGACATAGCGAGCCGTCTCGCAACAGGCACGGGTGCGAGTGAGAGGACAGGCATCGGTCCCCTGTGCCTGTCCTCCCGAGAGCCGGACCGGACATTTCGGAAGTACGGGCCCCGCTACTTGCGAGCGGCTGCATCCGGGAAGCTGATCGGCGGCTCGGGAACCCGGCGACCTGCTTGCAGCGGCTGGTACGTCACCCCTAGCACGCCGGTGCTGAGGGTCGTCGAGTCCACGAGTTTGAGACGCACTTGATCGGTCATCTCGTCGAAGAGGCGCATGCCGGAGCCGACCACGACCGGGCAGGCATTGAGGTTGAGCTCATCCAGCAGGCCGTCGCGCAGCAGCGACCGCACCAGCCTGGGGCTGCCGGGGATCAGGATGTTCTTGCCCGGCTGCTGCTTGAGCTGCGTGAGTTCCTGGGCGAGGTCGCCCTTGATCAGGGTCGCCGGCTGCCACTCGAGCCTCCCCAGGGTGGCCGACACCACGTACTTGGGTGAGTTGTTCAGGAAGTCGGCCATCGGCACGTCGCTGCTCTGGTTCGGCCACAACTTGGCGAAGCCCAGGTACGTGCGCCGGCCCAGCAGGACGGCGTCCGCCTGCGCTATCCCGGCGACAATCCCCTTAGTCATTTCGTCGTTCATGTACTGGGACCAGCCCCACTCGTCGGGCGACTCCACCACGCCGTCCAACGAGATGAGCAGCCCGGCAACTACTTTTCTCATATCAATTTTCCTTTCGTGTTCATGGCTATATCCTCTTTATCAACCGCCGGTCAATCTGTCCAAGATCAAAACGCTTACGGGTAAGTGGTGTGGTCAAAAGTATTCTCCGGAATGATATTTACTCAGGCTGTTGGGTCTGCGCTAAAGCCGAATGACTTTGCCCTTGTTGGGTTATTTTTCATTGGATTGGTAGCGAAGTAGAACAATACCAGAGCTGAACGCCTTTGCTTCTAAGAGTTTCAGAGCGGTCATATTGACCCCGTCTGGAAAGAGACGCGTTCCGCTCCCCAGGACAATCGGGTGGACCAACAGACGATACTCATCGATGAGGTCATGTCCCATCAGCGATTGGACGAGGGTGGCACTGCCGATAATTACGATGTTCCCACTGGGTTGCTGCTTCAACCTGGTGATTTTTTCCGCAACACCCTCCCTGATCAGTGTCGAATTGTTCCATTCAACCTTTTCCAGCGTTGAAGAGACGACGAACTTGGGCGCGCTGTTCAACTTGTCCGCGACTCCAAACTCGTTATTGGTCCGGGAGGGCCAGGAAGCTGCGAAAATGTCATAGGTCACCCTCCCCAGCAGTATGGCATCGGCATCCAGAATCTGTGCCTTGATGACCTCCGCCACGTCGTCACTGAGGTAGGGGAATTGCCACTTCTCCGGCGCTTCCATGACGCCATCCAGCGTCACGTATTCATATACGATTACTTTTCCCATGTTCGTTCTCCATTTCATAACTTACTCCTTAATCGTGATGAAACGACTGTTGACACTCTATAGTCGTTCGGCGGAGCCCAAAATCGACAGCGTATTTTGTCATATTATCTTATTTACCCCATCACAGAGATTATGATATACCGGGGCCACGCCCATGGCGGCTGAATCGGGCCTATCAAGATCACTTTGATGGGGTATTCACCCATATATGCCAATTGAGATGCACTATATCCATTTTGCTCTTGGCCGTCAAATATCTTCTCCAGATCGGGTCTGTTCGGGTTTCGGGGCGAACCCTCCCGGAGCACCCAATGGTCCCGAGCGCCCGATGGTCCCCTGCACAGGGGAAAGCCCCCCCACGGGGCAGGTTGCTCAGTTAAAACCTGCGGGAGGGTCTGTCCAGGATTTTAGGTGAGTTGAGGTAACGATTTTGACATTCCCTGCGCTCTGCCCTATAATGGATTGTGGAAATTCCACATTATGGAGGAAGGCAATGGATAATCATCCCCTGACGCGAGTGGTACGTCCGCTGCGGCGCGGCCAACTGACGATCCCGGCCGAATTCCGCCGGAGATTAGGCATTGCCGACGATACCCTGTTGCAGTTGACCCTGCAAGAAGGGAAGATCGAAATCACACCGGTGGTGGCCACGCCGGCCGCGGAGATGGCCTGGGCGCGAGAACTCTACGCCATGTTCGCCCCTGTCCGCCAGGAAGCTCAGGAGCTGGAAGAGGCCGAAATTGATGCCTTGATTGATGAGGTAGTAGACGAAGTGCGCTCACAAGATCATGATTAGGGCCGTCTTTGACACCAACGTGTTCTTGCGTGCCCTGATCAACCCGCATTCACGCTGCGGCCAGTTGCTGGATGAATTCGCCGCTGAGTATGAATTGGTTCTCTCGCCGGCCATTATGCGTGAAGTGCTGGAAGTGCTGCACCGGCCTCGATTGCGGGCCAAACTGCCCCAGATCACCCAACTCGACATAGTGCCTGTCATCGCCCTCTTTGAACAGGCCATGGTAGTCGAACCCCGGGAGGTGCCGTCTGTGTCCCGCGACCCTGACGATGACAAGTTCTTAGCCTGTGCTGGAATGGCAGGGGCCGGATACCTGGTGACCGAAGACAGAGACCTGCTGGTGCTGCTGCTAGAGGTGCACGAAGGCTGTCGAATCTGCCGGCCGGCCGAGTTTATTGAGCTGCTGTTGGCGCGCCGGGCGCAGGCCGAATAAGTTGCTATGGCGCAGAAACGGCAGTCACTGCTACCTGTGTGGGCCTTCGTGTTAACGACTCGGCTGGTGCTGCCAGGCTAGGTGCAATTTGAGGCTTGGGATCAGACCCCGCCACGCCGGGCGGGGTTTTGTTTGAGTCATTGACCTTGAAAGGAATCCAACTCCTCGAGGCCAGGGATTGGGCATTCCTCGCGTGCGCATGCATTGACAACAGAAAGGAAAGGTGATACACTGCCCATGAGATAGCCATATATATGGAGTGGAAATATGCATCGTACGACCATTAACATCCCTGATGCCGTCTTCCAACGGGCCAGAGTCAAGGCCTTGAGAGAAGATGTGACAGTTTCGGAAGTGCTGCGGGATTTGTTAGCGCGCTGGGTCGCGGGTGAGATCAAGCTGACCTCCGAGGAGCGTTCGCGGGAGGAGTTGGTGGCTCTGGCACGGGCGGCCCGGGGCATGTGGGCCGATCGAGATCCGGACGCCTACCTGGCCGCCAGCCGGACCGGGCTGAAAGAAAGAGATGAGGAACTGGAACATGCCCGGCTGGATGTTTGACAGTGTGGCTCTGATTGATTACTACCACAGCCGGCCGGCGGTGGTTCCCTACTTTGAGATGATCCTAAACGGCCAGGCGACCGGCGCTTTTTCGACCATCACCGAGCTGGAATTGTGGCAGGGTATCCGGCCCGGCGAGGAAGAACGGCACGAGGCACTGCTGGCCTTGCTGGGGCGCGTGCCTTTAGATGGTGCCATTGCCCGCCGGGCAGGAGAGCTGCGGCGGCGGATGGGCCTGGACAACTTGTCGCTGCCCGACGCCGCCATTGCCGCCAGCGCGGAACTCACCGGGCGCATCCTGTTGACGCGTAACACGCGCGATTTCGAGCCGCTTAAGACGCTGATGGATGTAGAATTCTATGGCTAGGGGCACCCCACACCTGGACTCTCGGTGTGAGGTGTGGGGGGAGTGGGAGGAGTGAGTGAGATGCTGAGCGAGACAGATCGGCAAATTGTGCGCGAATTCCAGCGCCGCCTGGCGGCCATTATGCCTGTGCTTGACCTGCGTGTGTTTGGCTCGCGCGCCAGAGGGGATGCTGCGCCTGACTCGGACCTGGATGTGTTCATCGAACTGGAAGAGTCTACCCCTGAGCTACGCCAACGCATCAGTGAAATTGCCTGGGAAGTGGGCTTCGAGAGGGACTGCGTAATCTCTACTGTGGTGACTACCCGTGCCGAACTGGAGCAAGGTGCCATGGGAGCCAGCCCGCTTGTATTGAACATCGAGCGCGAAGGAGTCCGGCCCTGAGTTCTACACATTCGAAGTGACGCCCAGGGGGTGGGGCAGACTGGGAACTCATAGGCATGTTTGGAGAAGGCCAGGGGAGTGAGAGTCGGCCCGGATGTTATCAGGCCATCACTCGGGCCTGGGCAATCTCCCGGTGACCAATGGGGCGGAGTTGAGTGTCGAAAAGCGAGACAACCGCAACTGTTTCACCGTCCAGAGTTACAAATTCAACTTCGTAGCCTTTGCCACCTTGATGGACTAAGACGACAGTACCAATATCCCGCTCTTTTAATCTATATTCTGGCAGATCAGTAGTTAACACAACCCTGTCTAACTCTCGGATCATTCCTCTCTCCTCTGCAGCGGGTAAGCCGTAACAAACCTTGGGATTTGCTCGCCTGTTTCAATAAACCAGACGGCACGAATGAGCGGCGCCCTGCCATCCGGCGTGGATATTATACCCTCAATTACGTAGTGTGTGCCAAAATCTGTGATTCTATAATTACATACGTATTGACAGTCGTCATGCGAGTGTGATATGATACTTGTGTCGCACATGTCACGCGTACGACAATCCAGGAGGGCACTGAAAAAGTCTCAACGCAAAGGCGCACACCTGCCCCGCTGAGCGGCGCGGTGCGGGGGAGGCGCAAAGGCGCAGAGTTTCTAGAAGGTTCTTCTTTGCGTCTCCGCGTCTTCCCCTCGGGGTCCCTTTGGGATGCGTTAAAAATGCCCACTTTATCATTTGATCTGACCCGGAGGCAGGATGGCTCACATCGTGATGCCGACCACGGCCACGCGCCAAGGAGGGGCTTTCGAAGACCTGATCCTGAGTCATTACCGGCGCAGCGGGCAGTATAGTGTGCGCGAGTGGTCCACCTATTTACATGGTGCCTCTGGCAAGTGGTGG
>JAHELX010000827.1 GCA_024643945.1 Anaerolineales bacterium | reverse complement strand
GAGAGGGAGCGGCCTTTAGGTCGTCACCTGGACGGCTGTCGCATCGGTTTTGACTTGGGCGCCTCGGACATCAAGGTTTCAGCCGTGGTTGACGGCGAGGTGATCTTCAGCCGGGAGATTGTGTGGGAGCCACGCAAGCAAAGTGACCCCCAGTACCATTATAATGAAATCATGGCTGCTCTAAGAATGGCAGCGGCCAGGATGCCCCGGGTGGATGCCATCGGCGGCAGCGCAGCCGGCGTTTACATTGATAACCGGGTTATGGTGGCTTCCCTGTTTCGGGGTGTACCCAAGGATCGGTTTGATGAGGCCAGAAACCTGTTCCTGCGCATCCGCGAAGAGTTGGGAGTGCCATTGGTAGTTGTGAATGATGGAGAAGTTACGGCGCTGGCTGGCTCGATGTCGTTGGAAGACGACGGCGTCCTTGGCATTGCATTAGGGTCGAGCGAGGCTGGTGGTTATGTGACAGGGAAAGGCAATATCACCGACTGGCTGAACGAGTTGGCCTTCGCGCCGATTGATTACAATCCCAGTGCTCCTAAAGATGAATGGTCTGGCGATACCGGATGTGGCGCCCGTTACCTCTCACAGCAATGCGTATTTCGTCTTGCTCCGAAAGCCGGAATCAAAATTCCAGGCGACATCACGGATGCCGAAAAACTCGAATTTGTTCAGCAGAAACTCGAAGCAGGCCATCAAGGTGCGGCCCGAATCTGGCAGAGCATAGGCTACTACCTGGGTTACGCGATTGCTCACTACGCCGACTTTTATGACGACTTGAAACACGTGCTGATTTTGGGTCGTTGCACCTCTGGAAAAGGCGGGCCGATCATCCTAAATGGCGCTAACGAGGTGCTCGCTTCGGAGTTCCCGGAACTTGCCCCTCGAATCAATATCCAATTACCGGACGAAAAAAGCCGGCGCGTTGGTCAGTCAATTGCGGCGGCCAGCCTTCCGCTGATTGACTAAAGGGAAAGAAGTATGATCTCCCGCTGGCGCAGGTAGGGTGAAGAAAACGCGAGTCCCTTCACCGGGCATACTGTCGACGCCAATATGACCTCCATGGGCTTCGACGATTCCCTTGGCAATGGCCAGGCCCAACCCGGAACCCCCGGTGTCTCGGTTGCGTGACTTTTCACCCCGGTAGAACTGCTCGAAGATGTGAGGCAGGTCTTCGGGGTTGATCCCCTCGCCGGTGTCACGCACTTCCACCTGCACACCGCCTTGTGCCGTGGTCGAGGCCTGAATCTCGACGCTGCCGCCGGCCGGCGTGTGTCGTAGGGCATTGCTGACCAGGTTCGCCAGCACCCGTCCAATTTTCTGGGCATCCGTGAAGACCGGGTCTACATCGGGCGCGACGCTCCCTTCGAGCTTCGTTCCCTGGCGCGCTGCCAGCGCTGAGAATGACTCAAGGGTATCCGAAATCAGGTCGGAGAGGGAGTTGGGATGCTGCTCCAATGGCAGGCCCCCTGCATCGAGCTGGGCCATATCAAAGAGATCGTCAATCAGGAGCGACAGGGAGCGAATGTGGTGCTGCGCCGTCTGTAAGTAACGCTCGACGGCGACCGGGTCGTCTACGACACCATCGGCCAGGGCCTCCACAATCACCCGGATGGAAGCCAGCGGCGTGCGCAAATCGTGGCCTATCCAGGCGACAAGGTCGCGCCTCAAGATGTCCAATTCACGCTGCTTGCGCGCCGCCGCCTCGAGTTGTGCAGCCATCTCGTTGAAGGTACGCGCCAGGTCGGCCATTTCGTCGTGGCCGGTGACCGGCACGCGCACGCTCAAACGTCCTCGAGCGATCTCTTGCGCCGCCTGATTTAGTGTCACGATGTTGTCGGTGAGCGCAGTGGAGAGGAAATATCCCAGCGACATGGCGATGCCGCCGGCAAACAGAAGCAGTATCGTGGCCAGCGTCAGGTCGTGTTGGCTGGCAAACATCAGCCGCGCCGTTACCCAAACATTGATAAACGTCAAGACGCTTGAGAGCGCATAGCCACCCAGGAGCGTCCAACTGACGCGAGGGGAGCGGTTGATCCAGCCCAGGCGGTACGCACCATGTCCCGCCGCTACCGAGATCACTGCTGTTATCGTCAGGAACGAAGCCATCGCGCCGATTTCGCTCATCGGCGGGCGCATCAGCACGTAGAAGATCCCCAGCGCCAGTGCCAGGGTAAGCGCAACCCCACCAGCAAAAAGCAGCGGCAGCGTTAAGGACCGGCGAGAGGTTATTCCAGTATCCATAAGTCACCACCTCTATGAAGAGTAAAACGTGAAACGTGAAACGTCAAACGTAAAGACGTAAAGCGTAAATGAGCACGGGGTGAGAGTCATTCTCGTCTCACGTTTTTACGTCTTTACGTTTGACGTTTTACGTTTCACGTTTTACGTTTCACGTTCTCACCTTCTCACGGTTCAAACTTGTATCCCACGCCCCAAACGGTTTGAATGTGACGTGGGTTGGAGGGGGTAGGTTCGATCTTCTCGCGCAGCCGGCGCACGTGCACCGTCACTGTGCTCGGATCTACGTATTCTGTCAGGCCCCATACCAGATCCAGCAACTGGTCACGGTTGAAGACCTGGCGCGGGTGGCGTGCCAGTGTCCACAAGAGATCAAACTCCCTGGCGGTGAGCGACTTCTCTTCCCCGTTTACCTCAACCAGGCGAGTCTTGGGATCGATGAGCAGGTCATCGAACACCAGAGGGCGCTCAGCGCTGATCGGCGACGATCCATGGGTTCGTCGCAACACTGCCTTTACCCGGCTGACCAGTTCTTGGGGGCTGAAGGGCTTCACCACGTAGTCGTCGGCACCCATCTCCAGACCCAGAATGCGGTCTGTCTCTTCGCGGCGTGCGGTGAGCATGATGATGGGCGTGTCACCTTGTGCGCGCACCCGGCGTGTGATTTCCAGCCCATCCACCTTGGGCAACATCAGATCCAGGATTAGCAGGTCGGGTGTTTGC
>JAHELX010000826.1 GCA_024643945.1 Anaerolineales bacterium | reverse complement strand
CCAGGAGGTGCGCCAGGTCCTCAAGGCCGCAGCCTTCACCTATCTGGCCGGGCTAGGCCAGCGGCTGGGGACCTTTCTCTTCTTCGTGGTGGTGGTTGCAGCCGCGCGCGGCCTTTGGCAACGGTAATCGCAGGCCGATCGAGAAAACTTTTGGAGGAAGACACAGTGACCAAGTTCTGGCATGCCTTCTGATGTTGTGCGCCGGGCTGTTATGCAACACCGCTTCGCTGGAAGAAGAGCAGGACGGTTGGGACGTGGTAGCGATATCATCGAGGGTGCGCTGCTGGCAGCGGCGGTCAAGTCCGGGCTGGCCTTCAAATCGGAGCCAGATATGTATCCCCTAACCCAAAATTCATAGACAGGCGGGGCGAATTGTGTTATAATGAGCGCAACCCCAAGCGATTCGTATGTTCCTCAACTGGATAATTTTTCCCTTGGCTTAGAAGTCTCTGAATGGCTACGCCGTCGTATGCAGAGAGGAGATGAAGGCAGGATATGTTGCCGATTGTGCATCTAGATTGTTAGATGATACTTTCGGCTTTTTCTGTTTGTAACAGGGGGCTTTTTATGGTTGGCCGTCTCATTATGAACGAAGCCTATCAGTTGCTCTCAGCCAGCCCCCATCTACTGGAGATTGGCAGTCTGCAGGAGGTTTCATCGTGAAGGAGCAGGAAGACGTGCGGGGTCTGCAACTGGCCCTGGGTGTATACGTTTTGGTTCTCGCTATGAAGTTGGTAGTCTACCTTATGACCGGCGTGATGGCCCTGCTGGCCGAAGCCTTACATACCTTGAGCGATATCTTCGTCTCAGGTTTCCTCTTACTGGCTGCCTACTATTCACGCAAGGCAGCAGACCAGGTCCACATGTTCGGTCATGGTCGGGCCCAAAACGTGGCGGGGCTGGTGGCAGCCACCCTTTTCATTTCTTTCACCAGTTACAAGCTCTACGAAGAATCCATCCCCCGCCTCTTTCGGCTTGAGGAAACAGCTTATCAGAACTTATGGCTCGCGCTGGGGGTGATCGTGGTCTCTATGGTCCTGGCCGCCGCGCCTCTAATCAAGTTGTATACGAACAAGCAGCGCGGGGCAGCGGCTAAGGCCCAATTCACGGAGTCGATCAACGACGAGTTGGGTCTGCTGGCTGCCCTGATCGGCACGCTGTTCATCTTGTGGGAAAAGCCAATCGCTGATCCTATCGCCTCTATTGTGGTAGCCACCATCATCGCTTACAACGGCATCAAGCTCTTCCGAGAGAATTTCAGCTTTCTACTGGGACGCTCGCCAGAGCCGGAGTACCTGGCGAAGATTGAAGGCCTGGCCCGTTCTGTGCCGGGTGTGCTGGGCGTGCACGACCTGCGGGCAGAGTACATCGGGCCGGATACGGTTCACGCCGGGATGCACATCGAGGTGCAACGAGGGCTGCCGATTGAAGAGGCGGATCGGATCGCCAGGGAGGTGCGTGAGCGAGTGCATCAGGGCACAAAACCGGGCTACTGCTACATCCATGTGGATCCAGCAGAGCCAGAGAGAGTATCTGGAGTAGGGTAGTTACATATCTTTGTGAAACGAAAGGAGATAAGGTTATGCCACCCCATTGCGATACGATGGATGGGCCGGTCGTCACAGCAGCCAGGCAAGCTCTGGAGGCCGAGAACGTCAATCTCATCCTTCCCTATGTGCCTGAGGAGGGTGAGGAGGAGGTGATCAGAGCTTTTGACAAGGTCATCCAGGTGAGGAAGGGCGGCGCGGTAGCTAAGGAGGTCGCAGACCTCTATTTCTTTGAAACCGTTGTCCGCATCCATCGCGCTGGCGAGGGCGCGCCCTTCAACGGCTTGAAACCTGCCGGGCTCGACGTAGGTCCTGTTATTCCGATAGCTGAGAAGGCCATCGAAACCGGTTCTGCCGACGAGTTAGCCGACATGCTGTGCAATACCGTCCGCCATGAGGTCAAGCACAGGTTTGACCACATGATGCATCTGAAGAAGCACGCCGACTTGGGCGTGGACGAGGCCAGAGAATACGTCGAGGCTATGCTGGGACTTCAGGTATGGTCGCACATGCTCTACGAGTGCGCGAAAGCCGAGCCTCACGCGGCTCATCACGAGCACGAATAGTAATATCAGGCGTCTCACGGATAGGTGGTCAAGCTCAAGTAGATAACCCGCTGGTTCGTCTGCCATCCATCGCGAGGCTGTTTGCAGGCGAACCAGAGGGTTGGGATTGGGCACGCGGGAGCGATTGGGCCCGGTGGATAAGAGATGAGTACCCACCTCCACTGGTTTTCCATCTTTTGATATGGCTTCTCATTTTTGGCGAGATCGGAGGCTTTGTAGTGTTATTTGTGGGCTCCTTGAAGACGTTAATCACACGTCCATAAGGTCTATCTCAGGTAAGGATCCAGAGCGCCGCGAGATCTCATCCCTCTTTCTGTACGCAGCGGTTGGAATTCCCCGCTAAATCCGACAAAAGTCAAAGACGGTTAATCACTCAGGTGGTATGCTAAGGGCAGAAGCCTGAGTGATTTCGTTTTTACGGCGGTGACGGCATTTGAGGAAAGCTGGGGCCGATTCACCCTCCATTCAAGATGAGATGATGTAATTTGCTGACGCTGTGGCACCGCCTGGCATTTCAGTGAGAAGGAGCGACCTATGGAAATTACAAAAGACACCCGTGTCTCGGACATTCTCGAGGAATACGGCGACATTGCCGAAGTGATGGAATTGTTCGGCGTCAAACGAGTAGGACGTTATTCGCTGCGCGTGTTGGTGGCTAAGGCGCTCACCGTGGAGTGGGCAGCGCGCCTTCATCACGTGCCGTTGGACGAGTTCCTGGACATTCTGCGGCAGGCCGTCACATCTAAACCGACAAAAGTCGGAGACAGACCTATAGAGAAGCAGTAAGATAAGGGTAAGTTACGTTCGAAATGAATAAGTAAAAATCGTGTCCACCTATGGAAATTGGAGGTAACA
>JAHELX010000825.1 GCA_024643945.1 Anaerolineales bacterium | reverse complement strand
ATCAGCCCACCAACTCCAGGTAAGAATGTCTACGGGCTTCACCCATGGCCAGGATATCGGCCTCACGCCAGCCATAGGCCCGGGCCAGCGCGTGCACCTCAACCAACAGCCGCCTGGCGCGCGCGTCGAGCTCGGTCCAGAAAAAGGAGAAGATGTCGAACAAAGCCGACCAGCCGTGGCCGCAGGCGGCGCAGGTCAATCGGAGGCGGGTTTCCGCTTGTGGGTCGTGCTCGGCCAGGGCCTCCACCAGGGCCGCCAGGGCGGGCTCGGGCAGCTCGGCCGCCGGCAGTGGCTGGCCATCTTGTGTCGCCTCCAGAACGCAGCGTTGCACCAAACGCAGGCGGGCTTCGCCGATTTGGCTGAGGCCCACGATAGCCGCCAGGTCCTGGCTGTTCAGGGACCGGAAGTGGATTTCCAGGCCGTCTACCGCCAGGCGGTAGGCCTGCGCGTCCGGCTCCGGGCGGCGCAGGGCGGCCACCTCTAGCGAGAATTCCAGCGACGTACCGCATTGGGCGCACTGGGCAAACCCTTTCAAAGTCGGGCCCAGTGTCTTTTCGCGCAGGGTCAGCAAGCGGCTGTTACGCTGCCCGATTGTCAGGCTTTGCAATTGCTCGGGCGTCGACTCTGGGCAGGCCAGGGCCAGCAGCGCCAGGGCCCGGTCCAGGGGATGTTTGTCCTGCCCCCACTCCCATAGCTGCAGGATGTCACCAGCCGACAACGGACGTATCATCACGTTCCCCAATCTTACAACTGCATTTGTCATGATTCGACGCCACGCGCAAAGGTTCTCCCACCCACAACGATCACCTTGACGCACCGCGTGAGAGTCTTCGCTCCTTGCGGTCGCTCAGAATGACGTTAGATGGAAGCGCGGCTGTGGTGCTTATCGTCGCCTACGGTCTGACGCTTAGAAACTCGGCTCTGTGGGCTCGGTCACATCCGTGTCCCGATCCCAGCCCTCATTTCCAGCGTGATCGATTGAATGGCCACCGCGTTGGCACTGGCGTCAAGCTCCGGCAGGGGCTTGTATTCCGAAACCCAGCAACGGAAAACGTTGTAGGCCAGCACTTTTTGGCCGGCTTCGTTGTAAAGCTCGATGATGATGTCTTTGCGAAAATCTTTCAGCGACACCTGGTTTTCACCGGCACCGGCTGGGCGGCTCCAGACCTTGTTGGCCCATTTCTCAAATTCCTCGTCGTGGGTTACACCCCGTTCCAGCGTGATCGGGTCGTAGCTTGTCTGGCCAGGAGACGAGCGGGAACTGCTGGGATCGCCGCCCTCGCGGTGTTTTACCACTTCAGTTTTGCGGGACAAGCCGCCTACCTTGCTAACCCCGGCCACATACTTGCCATCCCACTTGACCCGGAACTTGAAGTTCTTGTAGGGATCATAACGTTCTGTATTCACGTTAAATTCTGGCGCAGGCATGCGTTATCTCCTTAAACAGCGAGCTGTCCAGCCATTTGCTGGATGTACAGGACCACGAATTCGGCTGGCTTTAAGGGCGCAAAGCCGACCACGATGTTCACGATGCCGCGATCGATGTCGGCCTGGGTGGTGGTGGTGCTGTCGCACTTGACAAAGTAAGCGTCCTTGGGCGACTGGCCCTGGAAGGCTCCCTGGCGGAAGAGTCCATGCATAAAGACGCCGATGTTCAGGCGCAGTTGGGACCAGAGCGGCTCGTCGTTGGGCTCGAAAACCGCCCACTGGGTGCCGCGATACAGGCTCTCTTCGATGTACAGGGCGGTGCGACGCACGGGGATGTATTTCCACTGGGAGGCGAGCCGGTCGTCGCCCACGATGGTGCGGGCGCCCCAGATGACATAGCCGGCGGCAGGTAGCTGGCGCAGACAGTTGATGCCCAGCGGGTTGAGCTCGCCGTTTTCGGCGTCGGTCAGCGGGACGCTCAGGCCTACCACCCCCCTCAAGGTGGCCTCCTGTCCGGCCGGTGCCTTCCACACACCCCGGGTGGCGTCGGTTCGGGCAAAGACACCGGCAACAGCCCCGCCGGGCGCGAACTCCTCGACCTGATTGTCGCGCAAAAGGTTCGGGGCCTGGATGCGCGGGAAATAGATGGCCGCGTTGTTACTGGACAATCCGTCAATCGGAAATCCGTCCTTGGCCTTGTCCTTGTCGCCCCAGCTCTTGGGCGGGTCTACCAGCAGCAATGCCCGGCGCTTTTCACAGTACGTGGCTGCGGCGGGCAGCACGCTCTGGAAAAGGTCCGCATCGTCTTCTTTGTAGGGCGGAATGCAGAGCAGATTAAAGATGTCCGCGTGTTCCAGGGCATAGATCCCCTCTTTGCCGGCCTTGTTACCGGCGAAATCCTTGGCCTCCAGGTCTCCACCGTCATCGCCGCCATCTGCCTTGGTGTGGGCCTTGTCAACCTTCCACACATCGCCGTCTGGTTCTGGATGGGCCGCCGGCCGGGCAGCCTCGGCCGCCAGCGTGCCATCGAAGGCGACCAACCGGGACTCGTGTTCAAGAACCTTGTCAACCCGGCGCGGCCCGGGCACGACGGTCAGGTCGGCGAAATGCTCCGTGGCGCCCGTTCCCAGATCGTGTACCGTCAGGTTGAACAAAGAATCGAAAGACACATTGTACTTTTGGTACTTTTTCTCCAACTGCTTTTCTAATTTGGTATCAGGATGGGTGACACGCACACACAGTTGGTTGCCCCATTCGCCCGGGTTCGCCGCTTTGAGAGGTAACCCTGGGACGGGGACTTTGGCCCTGCCCACATCGGCATTGGCGGGGCCCGGGTTTTCTTCGCCGGCGGGCTCTTCCTTTGGTTTCGCTTTACGGGAGGCAGGGGCGGGAGAGGGAGGGTGATAAAGGCGCACAATGACCGCCTTGCTCCCGCCATTCAAGAAAAAGTGATTGACTGCATAGCCCAGGCTGCTCTCCAGCCACAGCCCGCCGAAAACGCGCTGAAAATCAGCGTAGCTATTGATGACGAGGGGCTGGTTAACCG
>JAHELX010000824.1 GCA_024643945.1 Anaerolineales bacterium | reverse complement strand
TACGTCGTCATCACCGACGCGGCACTGTGTACCGGCTGCGGGTCGTGTCTGGAAAGTTGCTTCTTCGAGGCCCGGCGACTGGAAGACGGCGCACTGCATGTGATGGACGATCGCTGTTTCGGCTGCGGGCGCTGCCTCGCCAGTTGCCCCGAGGACGCGATCCGGCTCGAGTTCCAGGCCGGGCGTGGTGTGCCAATCCCCGGCTTATGAGGGGGAAATATTCTGGTGAAAGAGAATGACTCTTGTTGACCTCTCGCCTCGGATGCTTGCCGTCAGCCAGAAATTGAATCCGGAGTGTGAGCACATTTGGTTTTAGAAGCCGCCTGTCAGGCCGGGGTTACCGTCACCGTACTGAAGAAAACCTGGCCGGGACCAGATTCGGTCACCTCGCCCTCAATCTCAAACGATCCTTTCAGGTGAATGTCGGCCGAGGAACCCCCGACCATGACCTCAATGACGCCCGGTTCGACGACAAATTCCATGTCCCGGTTGTAAAAGCCCAACGAACTCATCGCCAGGCTAAAGCTGACGGTTACTTGCTCGCCGGGCTCTAGCGATACCCGCTGGAATCCCTTCAACTCCTGGACCGGCCGCGTCATGCTGGCGGCGACGTCGCGGACATAGAGTTGGACTACCTCATCGCCGGCCCTGGAGCCTACGTTCTTTACGTCGGCGGCGATGGTGACCCGGCCGGCGGGGGTGACCCGCGCCGGCTCGACGCGCAGGTTGGCGTACTCAAAGCGGGTGTAACTGAGACCGTGGCCAAAGGGAAATAGTGGCTGGCTGCTCAGTTCCACGTAGTCGCCCTTCCAGTGAGACCGGCCGCCGGAAGGCTTATGGCTGTAGTAGATGGGTATCTGGCCCACGCCGCGCGGGAAGGTCATGGGCAGCTTGCCGCCGGGGTTGTAAGCACCGAACAGCACATCGGCCACGGCCTCGGCTCCCTCCTCGCCGGGCAGCCAGGCCTCCAGGACGGCCGGCACGTGTTCGGCAATCCAGGGCAGGGCCAGGGGCCGGCCGTTGACCAGGACGACGACGACGGGCACGCCGGTTGCGTGGATGGCCCGCACCAGCTCTTCCTGGATGCCGGGTAAGCCCAACTCGGCCCGGTCGCGCGTCTCGCCGCTAGTGCAACTGTCGGTCAGGCCGGCTTTGTCGCCCACGACGACAATGGCCACGTCGGCCTGCCGGGCGGCGGCGGCGGCCTCGGCCAGGCCGTCCGGCGACGGGTCCAACACGTCGCAGCCGTGGGCGTAGAGCACCTCTGTCTGCGGCGAGACCCGCCGCTTGATCCCCTCCAGGATACTGATAATCGGCACAAAGTTATCGACCATCTCCACCTGGTCGGGTACGGGGGTATGAAAAGTGCCCTGGCGCGCGTGGCGCATCTCGACCAGGCTCTCGATGTGGCAAGGGTAGGCGTAATCACCCACCAGGTTTCTGACGCTGTCGGCGTTGGGGCCAATGACGGCGATCCTGGCCAGCTCCGGTTTTAAAGGCAGCAGCTCGCCCTGGTTCTTGAGCAGCACTATGGACTTCTGGGCAATCTGGCGGGCCAGGGCGCGCTGGTCGGGGGTATCAAATACCTGGGCGACCCGGCCTTCGTCCACGTAGGGCTGCTCAAATAGGCCCAGCCTGAACTTCATCTCCAGCACCCGGCCGGCGGCCTGGTCCACCAGGTCTTCGCTAATGCGGCCGGCCTGCACGGCCTGGTAAAGAGGCACGCCGTAACAATCCGTGCTGGGCAGTTCCACATCGATCCCGGCCAAAAGGGCCATCAGGGCTGCCTCTTCTTTATCACCGGCTACCCGGTGGTAGGCGGCCAACTGGTCCACGGCAAAGTAATCGGACACAACGATGCCGTCGAAGCCCCATTCCTGGCGCAAAATCTCGGTTAACAACCAACGAGAGCTGGTGCAGGGTATCCCATCCAGTTCGTGATAGGCGTTCATGATCGAGCCCAATTTGGCCTCTTTGACGGCCGCTTCAAACGGCCTTAAAAAGACCTCGCGCAGTTCGCGGGCGGGCAGGTGCACCGGCGCCCAGTTCATCCCCCCTTCCGACATGCCGTACCCGACAAAATGCTTGCCGGTGGCCAGGATGCCCTCTTTCAGATCGGCCCCCTGGAGACCTTTGACATACAATACGCCCATCCGCGAGGCCAGGTAGGGGTCCTCGCCAAAGGTCTCCTCAGTGCGGCCCCAGCGCGGGTCGCGGGTCACGTCCAGCACCGGCGACAGGCCCTGGTGAGCGCCGGCGGCCCGCATCTGGGTACGGACCACGGCCGCCATGGCCTCGGCCAGTTCGGGCGCCCAGGTGCTGGCCAGGCCGATGATCTGGGGAAAGCAGGTCGCGCCGCGGGCCATATAGCCGCTGCAGCACTCCTCGTGGACCATGGCCGGGATGCCCAGCCGGGTGTGTTTGATCACAAAGGCCTGGATGGAGTTGGCCAGCCGGGCGCTGGCCGCCGGCTCCAGGCTGCTGGCCCCACCAATGCGGGTGATCTGGCCGATACCCTGGCCCAGCAAGGCCTGGGCCTTGGCCTCGGAAAAGGACAGGTTATCAAGAAGTTCGTACACCCACACACTGCCCAGTTGGGCTACTTTCTCGGCTAGGGTCATCCGAGAGAGAAGATCTTGCATTCGCTCGGTTGGCGACCGGGCCGGGTCCCGGTAAGCGGGCAGTTTGGCTTTAGTTTCGACTTCGAGTGTCATAAAGTTCGAACCTTCTTATATGGAATTTAAAGATGTTCAATAGCTAAGGTGATGGTTAGCCTTTGAGTGCACCCGCGGTGAGACCTGAGACGATCTGCCGCTCGGCGAAGATATAAAAGATGACGGCAGGAATCATCGACAAAGACAGAAAAGCCGCCACCAGCGCCAGGTCCTGGCCATATTCACCCTGGAACTGCATGGTACCCAACGGCAAGGTCCAGAGCGCATCGTCGTTGATCACTACCAGGGGGACTAGTAAATCGTTCCAAC
>JAHELX010000823.1 GCA_024643945.1 Anaerolineales bacterium | reverse complement strand
CTCCCATCGCATCTGAGGGGCCGTTTCTGGCGTACCATATCACGGTCACCAATAACGGCCCCTCAGATGCGATGGGAGTGACGCTCACTGATGCTCTACCGTCGGGGGTAAGCTTCCAATCGTCCACACCCGGTGCACCTACCTGCACTCACGCAGGTGGCACGGTCACCTGCAATCTCGACGACCTGGTCAGTGCTGACACGACCACGGTCGATATCCTGGTTACCGTCGCCCCTGAGGCAGAGGGGAACCTGGCCAATACGACCAATGTGTCGTCCAGCACGTTCGACCCCAAGAGCAACAACAACTCAGACACCGAAAACACCCTGGTCGGCGATTTTTACAGGGTCTATCTGCCCATCGTTTTCAAACCCGCTCTTACTGAGCTTTCTGTGTTCAACGATAATACGGGCGGGGATGTTGAGTTTACAGTTCTTGGGACGGGTGTTAGTTGCAGAGTGCCTAACAATGTTGTACAATTTTGCGGTAGTTTTCCACCTGGCACCTATTCGGTTAAAGTTGTTAGTGTGTGTGGGACTGGGACAGCTCTCAAAACTTATGAGAGCGGACCCCAAACCACACGCGTTTTCTGTGACTAGTGCCCCATCAAAGTGATTTTGATAAGTTAGATTCGGCCTCATGGGCGTAATCTGTATCATATCATAATCCCTGTGATGGGGTACTAGAGCGGGGTAGTATTTTATGGCAGGGATACGAAATCCTTACATCGTTGGGAGGCCAGTCCAAGGAGAGGCGTTCTGCGGACGTGATGAGATCATGGCCGAAATCGAACGCAGGCTGCCTTACGAGCGATTATTGATTTTGTGTGGACCACGCCGCATCGGTAAAACCTCGATCCTGCAAAACCTCTCTCTGGCGAAAGGCTTGTCACGCTTTACGTTCATCTATGTGGATAGCTCGCAAATAGTCACCCAATCCGTTGCCGAGGCCAGGTACTCCCTCGCGACCGAGATTGCCAGAACTCTGAACCTCAAAGTTCCTCCTCAATCCAACTTTGCGGACAGGAACGTCCTTCACCGCCACTTCTTGCCCTGGGCATGTCAAAGAATGTATCCGCAGCTTCCGGTGCTTATGCTGGATAAGTTCGATGTTCTGGACCGTCCGTCAGAAGCGGCGGCAGGCCACGCGGAAATGCCATTCGAGTTCATCCAGGAATTGATCGAAACTGAAAGCCAATTGGCAATCATGATCGGCCTTGGCCCCAAGCTAGGGGAGCGGTCGCGTTCTCTGCAGCATTATCTGCATTTCGAGCGGTGGATCAAGGTATCCCGGTTAGACCCTGAAGCAGCGCGCGCTGTAATCGTCAACCCGGCGGCGGATCAGGTGACCTATACGTCCGAGGCTGTGGAGTATGTGATCACCTTGACCTCGGGGCATCCCTACTTCACGCAACTCGTGTGCTCCGAAGTATTCGACTCCGTGCACGACATGGGCAGGAAGCATGTTTCTCGGGAGGATGTGGCAGCGGCAGCGGCAGGGATCCTTGAAAGCGGCAAGGCCGATTTCGATTGGCTTTGGGACGATCTTTCCCCCGCTGAGCGTTTAACGCTGGCGCTATTAGCAGAGGCCAGCGACGAAAATGGCCTGATCACGTCCCAGCGACTGGACCAGCTAGATGCAGATCACCGCGTAGAGGGAGAGGGATCGGGTCTGAAGTTAGAAAGCGCGGTCAATCGTCTGGTCGAGCTTGACCTGGTTAAGCGCGAGGAGCCAACCGGTTTTCGTTTTGTGGTCGAACTGGTACGTTGGTGGGTTGCCAGGCAACATCCGGCAGCGGCAGAGTTCCCGAAGAATGCCGCTTTGCTTAGCGACCAGGCCACTACGGAGTACCAAAGCGGCCAGGAAGCCCTCGATCTGGATGTCGCAATCAAACATTACCGGGCTGCGGTCGAAGCGAACCCCGACCACCTGGAAGCCCATCTGGCTTTGGGCGCGGCCTTGCTGGAACAGGGACACGCCAGGGAGGCGCTCAAGGTCTATGAGAGCGCCAGGCGGTTGGACGAAGAAAGAGCCAGGGAAGGATCGGCGCAGGCGCGGCTGGCGCAGGCCCGAGAGAGGCAAGGTCGGGGCCGCTCCCGAAAGGTCATCATGATCGCCAGTGGTATTGGAGTGCTGGTCGTTGCCTGCCTGGCAGCAGGGTTGGTCATACCGATAAAGGGACAGCCCCTTCTGGCCAGTCTCCCTTCTCCGGCCACCCCGGCCCAGGAGATGGTGAGCCTGCCATCGGCGACACCCACCCTAACACCGGAGGCGTCTGAGTCGATATCGGTTGCCGACACGGCGACGTCAACGATGATACCTGTGCCTCCTACCCATACGCCTGCGCCAATCCTCACCTCGAAAGCGACGGAGCTACCGCTCGTGTCGGATACCTCCCCGTCGACTATGACGTCCATACCAATCACCGATACACCCACGCCAACGCTTACCCCTGAAGCGCCCACTGATACGCCGACTGCCGCCAGCACTTTCACTCCAATCCCCAGCCCTACTCCTACCCCCTTGCCGGCCACTCCTGCGCCTACGGTTACACCTATCCCTGCTGCTATCTCCACTCCCCTCTCCAGTGTGACTCCTGCCCCCAGCATCCCTACGGGCGGATTTACACTGCTATACCCCTTAACCCGCGATGACATCTCTTACGGGCCAACCGATTTTGAGTGGGAATGGACAGGAGCTTTACCTCCGGGATTTGGCTTTGAAGTGCGCGTCTGGCGCGAGGGAGAGTTCCCAAGCGGAGTACACGATGCAGTGCTAGACAATCAGAATGGCAACATCAAGAATATCGATGGCAATCGATACCATTTCAGCACCGACATCAGGGAAGCCCCTGGGGTACGGGGTCGAACTGGGGAATATTTGTGGACTGTGGCTCTGGTACAAATCAGCCCCGAGTACAAGGACCTGGGACAGCAGGCTGAGCCGGCGCGCCTGCGCTTTGAGGCTGGTGGTGGTGGCGGTGATGGCGGTAGTGGCG
>JAHELX010000144.1 GCA_024643945.1 Anaerolineales bacterium | reverse complement strand
GTATTCATGCGCTTCAGCGGGTCATCGAAGAGGGAGGGGCCAGCACGAGAAAGGCGCGCCGCGAGCTGGAGGCGCTGCTGAAGCGGTTTACGGTCGATGTCATCTTCCTGGACGCAGACCTGTATCAAGGCCGAGAATTGATGGCCTGCATCACCCAAAGGGTGCTCTGTAGCAATCGGACTGCGGAATACCCTTCAGATGAGGCCGGGCGAGTCGTGCCGGAGATTCAGGTGAGTCGCTATGATGGCACACCCATCACGGTGACGCCCCAGCAGGTTCGCCTCAACCCGGCGATGGTGGGGCGACGAGGCTACGACACCTATACCGAAAGCCATATCGCCGAAATCCCGGACGTATTAGATAGCATTGTCCGAGCCTATATCCGTCAGGGACAGGTACGATTGAATAGCATCTGGCGAGGAGAGGGAACCCTACTCTGGCCTGGCCTGAACGTGAAGAGCTTGCGCCAGCATTACCGTTCCAAGCTGAAACGGCTCCGGCGCTTGTTGCTGGTCGGGGAGGGTAGCTCCTGGCGCGACGCTCAAGCAGCCGCCCCGTTGTTCCGGGATTTGCTGCCCGGGGTGGTGATAAACGTTTACCGTCCGCTGGAAGTGCTCAACATGGGCCAGGCCATTGACCCGATTAGCGACCTGGCCGTCGAAATTTCCTGGTCAGGTACCACCGATTCGTTGCTGAAAGTGGACGACTGGCTGGCCGAGATGAGCGTGATACGCCTGAGTGTCACCGGCCGTCCCCAGAACGACCTGGGCCGGCGCACAGCCGCCAGTGGCGGGACGCTCGACGTACGCTCGGGCGTCGAAGTGTCGGTGGCAACCGTCAAGGGCTTCGAGGCTATCCTGGCGACCTTAGACCTGCTGGCGCTGCAACTGGCGCGAATGCGCCAGGGGAAGCCTGGCGTCGAAAGGTTGGCGCAATTGACGCGCGAGTTGATGCTGGTTGTTCCCAGGCAGGTGCGGGGGGTGATCGAGGATCAGAGCCGGCGCCAGCGGATGCGCCAGGTGGCTGAGCGCTGCCGCGATTTCAATAAGGTGGCAGTAGTGGGAGGCAGCCCGGTTGACATAGAGGGCGAGCTGAAAGTCGAGGAGTTGGCGCAGATTGTGGCCAACGCGTTTGAGTTCCACTCGGCCAGCCTGCGCCCGTTAATCGAACGCAGTGCCATCGTCGACGACGACCGGCAACGCACCCTGTTCATCATCAATGCCACGGCGCCGGACCGAAACTGGGAGGCCCGCGCGGTCGTCAACTATCTGAGTGCACTGGGTGTGTTCTGCATTGTCCATACCACTCCTCACGCAGAGGTGGCCGCATGGGAGGCAATCCCGACGGCCGAGGTCTTCGTTTCTCCCAGTGTATCCGATCCCTTTCAACCCTTGATCGACGCCCCATTCTTTTTTGACCTGGCGGTGGCGCTGGCTTATGCGCGGGGCTTGTCACCAGAGGACATTGATCGCCCGCGCAACCTGGCCAAATCGGTCACCACCACGGCCGCCGAACGGCGGGCTGAGGTTGAGGGACGGCATGAGTTCTACAACGTCACGCTGGCTGATTTTGGCTCCGGCCATCGCGCCAGAGCTGCCTGGGATGCCGCCAAGGCGCAACCCTCTCGCGCCGCCCTGCGGGCAACCGTCGCGCTGCGGGCCGCCCTGGCCCTCATCTCCGAGCCTCTGCCGGAACGACTGGCATTCCAGCGTGACCAGCACCTGCTCGTGGTCACCGACACCGAGGCGACAGAAAACGCGGCTCAAATGGCCGCCGCTGCCTGGCAAAGTTTGCTGGGGATTGATTTAGCCGTGTACCGCCGGTTTATCACCAATGTGCCCGAAGTTACGGCCGGGACGGCTCTATTGCGGCTCATTCGGGCCGGCGCGGTGCTCTCCGCGCGCGACCCGCATACCATTGCATTGCCCTCTGACATGTCACCCTTGCAGTTGGAAATGCTGGCGGCGGTATATCTGACCGGCCTGGCGGTGCGTCTGGCCCGTCAGCGTGGAAGGGATACAACCTTGTGGGAAGCCGGGCTGGCGCAACTTCCGCTGCTAGTCGCTGATGTGTTGGCCGATCCGATTCTGGCACGACAGGTGAATGCTGTGCTGTCGCCCTTTGTCCAGGCCGGCTACGACAAGATCCAAATTATCGGCGGGGGCCAGGATCATTCCTCCGCTCGCAGCATAGCACGTTCTTTCCGGATGCACGGCTTTATGGCCGAGGCGCTATACACCGACTCGGCCTGGCATGGACCGCTGGCAACGGTGGGCGGGCCAGATGCCGATCACGACACACTGATGTGCGTGCTGGCGACGGATCCTCTCTTCCAGGCGGCGGCTCTGGTGGACACTCAAGTCTACCGAACTCGCCATGCGCCGGTGCTGCTGGTGGTGCCGGAGGGGAACCAGGATTTAGGTGCCGTGCGCGGTGTGGACCCTTCGGCTGTGTTGTCGGTGCCGGCCCTGCCGCGTCCTTTTGTGCCGGTGGTGAATGTCGCCTTGGGTGCAGTGCTGGCGCAGGAGATGGCTCGACTCTGGGAGCAAAGGGATATCGCTGAGGGCGAGCGATAGCAGAAGTCTTGATGGACGGAGGGAAAACGATAACGCTAATGGGACCAGAGCCAGGTGCTGACAAACGACGAGACGCCAGAAGCCGCCGCTCTGAACGTAAGCGAGTGAACGCTGTGCCACCCGGACTGGAAGGAGGGTGGTATAGACCCCTCAGGGATGAAGACGTGAAACGCATCCACCAGGCATCGCTGGAGGTCCTGGAGCGCACGGGGATCGAGGTCATGCCATCGGAATGCCGGGAGATCTTTCGCCAGGCGGGCGCCAGGATTGACGCGGCCAACAACCGGGTTTTCATTCCCCGCGGCATGGTCGAGGACGCGCTGGCGAAGGCGCGCAACGAGGTCCTCCTGTGCGGGCGAGATCCAAGGCACGACATCAGGCTGGGGGGCTGGCGCGTGCATATGGGAACCGGTGGGGCAGCTATCAAAGTGTTGGACCTCAACACAGGACGCATGCGCAAGTCCACCTTAGCTGACGTGGCCAGGATCGGCCGGCTGGTGGATGCTCTGGATAACATCCATTTTTATCTGCGGGCTTGCGTAGCCCGCGACATCCCAGTCCATTTGCTGGACGTCAACACCTACTACGCGGCCCTCGCCAATACCACCAAGCACGTCACGGGCAACTGCTTCACGCTGAAATCGGCGCGGGATGTGATCGAGATGGCCTCCATGATCGTCGGGGACAAAGAGGCATTGCGCGAACGGCCTATCGTCTCCTTCGTCACTTCCTGGACGGTGAGCCCGCTGCGCTACGCCCCCGAGACGGTCGAGGTATTGACTGAACTGGTGCGCCAGGAAATGCCTGTCTTTCTGTCCTCGGCTCCCCAGGCAGGCGCTACGAGCCCGGCAGCATTGGCCGGTACGTTGGTTCAGATCAACGCCGAGGAGTTGTCGGGCATCACCTACACCCAGCTCGTCAAGCCGGGCGCGCCCGTCGTCCTGGGCTATGTGCCCTCCGTGTCCGACCTGCGGACGGGTAATTTCATCGGTGGGTCGCCGGAATTTGCGCTGATGCAGGCTGCCGTCGCTCAACTTGGCCGTTTCTATGACCTGCCGGTGTACAACTCTTCCGGTTTAACCGATTCCAAGATCCCCGACATCCAGGCGGGTTACGAGAAAGGGATTAGCAGCATGGCGGCTGTGTTGGCCGGTGCCAACTACATCCACCACTCGGCCGGCTTCCTGGAGTCGATGCTGACCGTAGCTTATGAGCAGTACGTCATCGACGACGACATCAATGGGTCCGTTATGCGGGCGGTGCGCGGCATCGAGGTCACCGATGAAACCCTGTCGGTGGATGTGATTGACCAGGTATGTCGCGGCGGCGAGGGCCATTTCCTGGGCGAGCAGCAGACGTTAGAGTTGATGACCACCGAGTATTACTATCCACACACTGGGGACCGGGGGACGCGTGAGAAGTGGCGGGCTGATGGCCGGCTGGACATGAGGGCGCGGGCACGGCAAAAAGCCAGGCAGATTCTAGAAACTCACCAGCCTGAGCCCATCCCGACCGAGATCGACGCGGCAATTCGGGAACGGTTTGAGATTCTCCTACGCTAAAATTGCTTCAGTCTGGCTTGCATGTTCCTCCAGTGGCTCCCCCGCCAATAGATGCGCCCGCAGCCGGGACATCGCTGAAAGTCATGGTGGTGGGTGAGCACGTAAGCCGGTACCCGATCTGCCACCTCCTCCGGCGTGGACTGGACGAGGGCTGTGTTGCACACGGGGCAGCGACTGGAGCGGGACCCCGCTGCCACGGGGAAGGCGGCTGTCACCTGGTCCAGTTGCTCGTCGAGCGATTGGCTTTCCACCAGTAAGGCTCGCATCCCCCGTCGCCCGGCCAGTTCTCGATCGCGGGTGAGGAGTACCCGGTTCTCGGCGCGAGCAATCCGCACCAATTCGGCGTCGTCTCGTTGGTTGGCGTAGTCGGCGTCGTAGCCCAGGATGCGCAGCCAGCGGGCCAGGCTGCCCAGCATCCCGTCTACCACAAAACGAGTTTGTTCCTGATCCATCTTGGCTTCGCCGTCTTGGACAATCTGCCGGTTTCTGGTATCATCAGTGGTCAGTAGTCAGTCGTCAGATGTCAGTAGTCAGTAGTCAGTTAGTTGGAGGCTTCATCCCGCTAAGGCAGTGACTATTCTACCTCAATGCCGATCCAGATACAATCTGTGCCGGATGAGGAATTTCGAAGCAATTCAGGAACACCCTGGACAGGTAGGGGCAACCCCTGCGGTTGCCCACAACTCGCGGGCAACCGCACCTGTAGGTCCCCCCTGGGCCGACCCAGGGGCAGGCCTTCGGGGAAGGGTTGCCCCTACTGGCTACTGACAGTAGACATGTACCCCTGAATTCGGAGGAGTTTTCGTGCGCAGACGCCTCATTTTCATACTCGGTTTTGCATTGCTGTTGGCCCTTACGCTGGCCGGGCCGGCTCTGGCGGCTTCCCAGGCTCAGCCACCTGCCCCCCATGCTACGGACTGGACCATCCTGGTCGTCGGGCTCACTTTTTTGCTGCCGGTCGGGCTGATCCTTTTGAGCGTCGCTGCTCTGGCAGAGGAGCAGGCGGTGTCGGCGGCGACTGGCGGGCTGGTTGCCTGGGGAGTGGCGACCCTGGCCTACTTTGCGGTTGGGTTTGCCTTCCAGTTTGGCGGTATCGCCGTGGTTCACGATACCCCGGACCTGGCCGGGCTCTATTGGGAGTATTCTCTGCTCGATACCACCTGGGGCACTGGCTGGGGCATGATTGGCCTCAAGGGATTTCTCATGCTGGGTGATGCCTCCACCCCCGGCGCGCTGACCCTGTTTCTGTCTCAGCTTCCCCTGCTAGGCGTTGCTACCCTCATCCTGTATTTTGCCTTGCAGGCCCGCACCCGGCGTTGGGTCATCCTCCTCGCCAGCCTGCTGATGGGAAGTCTCGTCTATCCCCTTATCGGCAACTGGACGTGGGGTGGCGGCTGGCTGGCAAACCTGGGGCGCAACCTGACCCAGGGGCATGGCCTGATAGACGCGGGTGGCAGCGGGCAGGTGGCACTGACCGGCGCAGCGGCGGCGCTGGCCGCTTTACTCGTCTTCCGCAGCCGGCCCGCCGCCAGCCCGCTGGATGAGGTGCAGGCGCCTGGGGCTGACCTGGAGGCGGTCGGCGCAGCAGCAGACCCCTATGATGAAGAGGCATTGACAGACGAGCCGGAGGCTGTGCCGATGCCTCCTGTTCATCTCCCCCTGCTGGGCTTGTTGGGAGCCGCGTTGATGCTAATCGGCTGGATAGGCTTGGCGTTTATGGCCCATCTCCCGACTGCGGTTGGCGTGTTGCCGGCACCAATGGCCGTCAACCTGGTCTTGGGTGCATTGGGGGGCGCCCTCACGGCTGCCCTCTATAGCTGGTTTACAACCGGGAATCTGAATTCGTTGATGTCGGTGCGGGGTCTGGCTGCTGGCCTGGTAGTCGTGGCGGCCGGTGCCCCCTTTATACCGGCCTGGTCGGCCTTGGTGGCTGGGCTGGTAGTTGGCTTCCTCTTGCCGCCACTCATTTATCTCTTCAGCCGCGTGCTGCGCCTGGACGACACCGGAGGCGCGCTGGCAACCTTCGGTCTCCCGGCAGTCCTGGGCCTGTTACTCCCTGCCCTTGTGGCCGACGGGCGCTATGGCGTGGGTTGGAATGGAACCGGACTCGATAACTTTCTTGGCGTGGCCGGACAGGGCGTGTCGGGTTTGCTGGTGGCACCCGGCTTCGCCACCAATTGGCCGGCCCAGATTTACGCCCAATTGGTGGGAGCAACCGCCATCTTGGTTTGGTCTCTGGGGCTTAGCTGGCTGTTGATGCGCAGCCTGGCCGGACTCATCCACGCCTGGGAACGGACCGGGCTGGAATTCGGTACTCCGCCCGAACCGGTGGTCGCAGATGAGGAGGCTCCGCCTATGCAGGGCGACACCCTGGAAGCAGGTGAGGAAGGCGTGCCGGGGTTAGTCGGCGGGCAGGAAATCAGGACGTGATCACCAGTTATCGACATCCCGGGGCTCTGTAATCAACCGAATACCGTCAAGAATTTGCCTCACCCTTTGGGGTGATAGTGTGCCTATTTTCTCGATAAGTTCGCTCTTATCTACCGTGAATATCTGTGAAACATTAACCACACTGGGTTTCGGCAGGTCGGCTTCACCTTTTTTGAGCAGCACGTTGCCCGGAGCTTGAGCACGCTTTAAGTTGGATGTAATCACACACACTACAACGGTATTAATGCGGCTACGATTGAAAAGGTTGTTTTGTATGACCACGTGCGGATGACGATAGCCTGGCCCAGACCCACTTGGGTCACCTAAATCGACCCAAAACACATCCCCTTGCTCGATCACCATTCTCCTTCCACCAGTTGCCTGTGTTTAGTGCGCATTTCCTGCCGAAGGGCCTGTTCATGAGGGTCTGGTAAATCCTCATACGCGGCGTTAATCGCTTCGAGTAAATGTTGATTTTCGTGGCGTTCAATAAATTCTTGTGCTGCAAGTGCAAACAAGTAGCTACGAGAGATATGCAGTTCTTTGGCTAAGGCGTCCACTCTTTCAAAGAGGGATTCCTCCAACGAAATAGCAGTTTTGATGGTCATTGTTTATACCTCCTTTACTACTGACAGTATAAACTAATAGCTACTCATTGTCAATACTTATCCTTATGGGCTTCGACTGGAAATGGCGCTAAGCGCCAGCCGGACCGCTTCGTCCGGCGTCTCGGCTTTGACGATGGCCTGAGCAGGACGGCCTTCCCTGGCCAGTTCCCAGGTTCCCAGTCCGACCACCGGGCGTCCCAGTTTAAGCGCAAAGGCGATCTCTGAGAGGGTGCCAAACTCCCCCCCTACCGCGATGACGGCCGACGCCGTGCGCACGATGATGGCATTGCGTGCCTCTCCCATCCCGGTGACGATGGGGATGTCAACGTGCAGGTTGGCGTCGGCGGCGCTGAAGCCGGGCAGCACCCCAATCGTCAGCCCTCTCGCCGACTTGGCTCCGCGGCAGGCGGCAGCCATCACCCCTTCCAGGCCGCCGCAAATGAGGATTGCCCCAGCCTCGGCCAGGAGGCGGCCCACCGCCTCGGCTGTAGCTGCTTCTTGCGGCGTGCAGAGACCGCCGCCCACGACAGCCACAATGGGTCTTGTTGCCTTTTGCATAGCCTTACCCTTTTATCTTTGCCCCATTATACTATAAGAGGCTAAGGAAGATGAATTGCCTGTGCAGCTTCTGTTTCATTGCGCTGCTGTGGCGGGTGAACTATTCGCCAGAGACAGTTTTATTGGAAGAGTGTGAGTTTTCATGGTATACTGGTGTATAGAAGAGTCTATTCACGATAAGAGAAGAAAACATAGTAGAACAGTCTAAACCAACCTAAAGAAAGGGCTGCTGACCATCATATTCAAGCCATCAGTGAAGCAGTGCCTGGTGCCATCCACGACAAGAAACTGAGTGATCAAGTTCACACCATCCCGACCCCTGTAGCCGAAATTGACTATAGTTAGGTTGGCGTAGCGTTTCAGGTCTGTCCCAGGCTCACAGATCAGTCCCACTCGCGATGACGCACGGAGGACTGGCATGGACTTCTCCAGGCTTCTTCCCTCCAGATTTGTGATCGCCATCCGGAGGCGCTCGGCTGGTGCCCATTCTGGTTTCCCTTTCTTCAGACCAGGACTGAGTCTCAAACTCTTGCTCATCGTGGTTGGCGTCTCGCTGATCGGTATGTTGCTCTCCTCTTTTCTGGTGCTAACCCTCCAGCGGCGACAACTCATAGCAAGCACCCAGGCAGCAACTATTCGCCTGAGCGACACCATCGAGGCCAGCCTGGAGCACGCCATGGTAGAAAATGATTGGCCGTTGGTCGATCACATGGTTCAGAGTGTGGTGGCTGAGGAGAGCATCGATAGAATTCGCATCCTGGATGCACAAGGGGTGGTGCGGGTCAGTTCCAGCTCTGAGGAAGTTGGAGAACGTTTCGATCGGGGCGAACCATCATGTCAATTCTGCCATCCCAATACAGCCAGGCCTGGCAATCAGGCGGCGATTCTAACGGCGGAAGACGGCCGTGAAGCCTTGCTCAACGTAAATCTGATCCACAACCGGCCCCAATGCGCGGGGTGTCACGATCCCCGGAATGAGATCCTGGGCCTAATGATGATTGAGGCGCCCCTGGCCGATCTGCAGGGCCAACTGGCGGCGGGCTTCTGGCAGATAGCATTGTCCGCTCTGGTCACTTCTGCGATATTGGTAGGTTTAATGTACTTGGCACTCAAGAAGTTCGTTATCCGGCCAGTTGGCGAGTTAGCCAGGGGCGCGGCTGAGATCGGTGCCGGGAACCTGGACTACCCGGTACGGGCGACCAGCCGCGATGAGCTGGGTGAGTTGGCCAGGACGTTCGACGCTATGCAGCAGCGGCTGAAAGAGTCACTCGCCGGGTTGGAACGCCGCAATCGGGAGCTGTCCGTGCTCAACGAAGTGGCCCTGGCCGCCAGCCAGTTGCTGGACCTGCAGCAGATTCTTGATCTTGCCCTGGATACAGTGGTGAACATGCTGGGGGTGCAGGCCGGATCCATTTATCTCCGTGACGAGGAGTCGGGCCGGCTCACGCAGCGCGCCTGCCGGGGCCTTTCCCAGGCGCAATGCCAGGAGATCGAGCGCCTCCGGCAGCAACCCGGCGGGGATCTCTCCCGACAGGTAACCCAGAGCGGCAAGGTGATTTTCGTGGCCGATATGGCGGCCGAGGACCGCTTTCACAGGTTGTGGGATGACCTGCGGGACCGGTCCTACGTCAACGTACCCTTGAAGTCGAAGGGTGCCGTGGTGGGCACCATGGGCTTGGTCACCTATGCCGGACAGCCTCTGACAGAGCGAGAGGGGGAGATTCTGAAAATGGTGGGCCGCGAGATTGGTATCGCTATTGATAATGCCTTATTGCTGGCGGAGACGCGTCGTCGCGAGCAGGTGGCGAGAACCCTCTACCGCTTGGGGATACAGATTTCGGCCTCGTTGGAACTCGGTCAGGTTCTGGACGCCGTCGCCGAGGGAGCCCGTCAGTTGCTGGCGGCCGACATCGGGGTGGTGGGGCTGCTGGACGAGGATAGTCAGGAGGTGTCGGTGAAAGCCGCTGCTGGGGCGCGGACAGACGCGCTGAAGGGTTTGAGGGTCCCGGTCAGAGGGGAGGTCCCAGGCAGTACTTTGGCCTCGGGCCAGCCCCTCATTGTGGCAGAATACCGGCCCGACCTGCCCATCCCCCACCCCAGAGACCTGATCGTTGTCGAGGGTGTCGTCTCTTTCCTGGCCGTACCTTTATGGCGTAGTGAGCGCCTGCTGGGGTTGCTGGGGGTAATGACACGGAAACACCGTCACTTCTCGCAGGATGACGTTCAGCTCCTCACGCGTCTGGCCCATCAGGTCGTGGTGGCTATTGAGAACGCCCGGCTTTACCAGCAAGTGCGCCATTTGACAGCCCTGGAAGAGCGGGACCGGCTGGCGCGGGAGATACATGACCACCTGGCCCAGGCGCTGGGCTACCTGAACGTGAAGGCCTCGATCACCGACGGACTACTATCGGAGGGTCAGATCGCCCAGGCTCAGGCATGCCTGCTGGAGCTGAAGAAAATTGCCAGGGAGACTTACATCGATGTGCGTGAGGCGATTTTCAGCCTGCGCACCATAGTGTCACCCGGATTGGGGCTCCTACCCACCTTGCGGGAGTACCTGGCCGAGTACTGGACCCACTATGGCGTGGATGCCCAATTGGTGGTAGACGATGAATCCCTGGCACAGTTTCCCCCTGATGTGGGCATTCAGATCATCCGTATCGCCAAGGAAGCACTGACCAACGTGCGCAAGCACGCTGAGGCCAGCAAGGCCTGGATCTGCTTCGAGAGGGACGGCGACTGGACCCGCATCACTGTCGAGGACGATGGGCGGGGATTCGACCCAGCACAGGTTGCCGGGGAAGGCCGGCAGTATTTCGGCCTGCAGATCATGCGGGAGCGCGCCGAGAGCGTGGGTGGCAGCCTGGAACTTGATTCCCAGCCCGGGAAGGGCACGCGGGTCGTGATCCGGGTGCCCCGCGCGCGCCAGGGGTGAGGAGCACGATGGAACCGCTACGCATCCTGCTGGTAGACGACCATATCCTGTTCCGCAAAGGCGTGGCTTCCTTGCTGGCCTCTCGCCCAGACCTGGAAGTCGTAGGTGAGGCTGGGGATGGGCTTGAAGCAGTAGCGCGCGCCCGGGAGACGCTGCCGGATGTGATACTCATGGACATCGGCATGCCCAAATGTGATGGCCTGGAGGCCACCCGGCTCATCAAGCGCGAAATGCCCCACGTGAAGATCATCATATTGACGGTATCCGATGACGACCGGGACCTGTTTGCGGCCATCAAGAACGGGGCAGAGGGATATCTGCTGAAGAATCTGGAGCCCTACCAGTTTTTTGATATGCTGGAGGGGACCCGTCGGGGAGAGGTCGCTATCTCCGGGGTCATGGCGGCCAAGATCCTGCAGGAGTTCAGACAGCCGGACCCAAGTCTGGTTCAACCATCGGGGACAAGAGACGAACTGACGCCCAGGGAGATCGAGGTGCTGGAGCAGGTAGTTCAAGGCGCCAGCAGTAAGGAGATTGCCGTGGC
>JAHELX010000822.1 GCA_024643945.1 Anaerolineales bacterium | reverse complement strand
GTTGGGTGGCTGGGGAATACGACTGGTTTAGATGACTTGGAGCGTTATCCCAAAACCACCTCACCGCGACACATAAGAATTACCCCGCACCCAAAACCGCCATGGGACCCGTTGATCCTTTTCAGCCGCATAGCGGATGCCGATCCGCGGCCCGCGCTCCAGGGCGTCGTCGGGAAAGGAGGCACCCCGCTCAAGCCATAACTCGCCCCCGGCCACCAGGTCAGTCCCATTGAGGGTTCTATCAATCGCCAGCGCCTGGGTCAGGCGGGCCGGGCCGCTGGTAAGATCCCACTCCCTGCGCGGGTTGCCCTTTGCCTGGCGCAGGGTACGCATGGTCTCGATCCCTACCACCGGCTCGATCGCCCGCACCAACACCGCTGCCGGAAAGCCCTCTATCTCTGTGACCACGTTCAGCATCCAATGCATGCCGTAGGTGAAATACACGTAGGCATAACCCGGTGGTCCGAACATCACTTCGTTGCGCGCGGTCCGTCCCTTGCTGGCGTGGCAGGCCGTGTCATCCTCCCCGATGTACGCTTCGCACTCCACGATGACCCCGCTGAGACGCTCTCCGTCCAGCATGCGCACCAGCCGCACCCCTAGTAAGTCGCGGGCCACAGCTAACGTATCACGGGCAAAGAACTCACGCGAGAATCGACCCATTTTTTCTACCACGAAAGAGATTAAGAGCACTCTGAAAATTACCAGAAAGACGCCAAGACACCAAGGCACCAAGGCACGAAGAAATCATTAAAATTCTTTCTCAGTGCCTTGGTGCCTTAGTGGTTAATCTACCTCCCCCCACGATCGGCGCCAGGATATGCAACGTATCCCCCGCCTTCAGCCTGCGCTGGGCCAGCTCCCTCTCCTTCACCAGCTTGCGGTTGACGAAGAAATTAAAGGGTATGCCCATCCGCGTGCCACCCGCATCGAGGGCTGCTCCAAATTCAGGATAAGCCGCCCGCAGATGTGCCAGCGCGTCAGCCACAGTAGCGCCATCCTCCACTTCCAGCGCAATCCGCCGCTCACCCACCGCCTTCCACAACGGATCCCCCATCTTCACCTCAATCACCATCTCTCCAATCTCCCAACCTCCCAACCTCCCAATCTCCCAATCCACCAATTTCCCAATCTCCCAATCCCCAATCTCCAATCCCCAATCTCCCCTCTACCCCATCACCTTCCCCCCATCCACAACCAGCGCCTGGCCGGTGACGTAGCTGGCTGCGTCGGAGCAGAGGAAGAGGACCACAGCCGCGACTTCCCCCGCTTCGCCCAGGCGTTTCTGGGGGATGTCTTCCAGCCATTTGCGCATGATATCCGGGTCGTTCCGCGACTTTTCGGTCATCGGGGTGACGATGACGCCGGGGCAGACCGCATTCACCCGGATATTGTAAGCGGCGAACTCGCGAGCGCACTCGCGGGTGAAGCCCACCACACCCGCCTTGCTGGCGCAATAGGCGCTGGCATTGGCCAGCGGGCTCTTGTGTCCGGCGATGCTGGCGATGTTGACAATGACGCCGCCTCCTTGATCCTGCATCACGCGCCCGGCCAGTTGGGTGCACAGGAACGTCCCTTTGAGGTTGACGCTGAGAGTGCGGTCCCAATCCCACTCATCCAGGGCGAGCACCGAGGCTTTTGGCTCGACGCCGGCATTATTGACCACGATGTCGAGCCGGTCCCAGCGGTCGCGGATGGCTTCGATCATGGGACCGACCTGCAACTTGTTAGATACATCGGCTACGTATTCGAAGGCCTGGCCGCCAACGGTCAGAATGTCATTGGCCGTAGCGTGCGCCGTGTCGGGGTTGATGTCATTGACGCAGACGCGGGCGCCCGCCTCGCCCAGCGCCAGCGCGATGGCCCGTCCAATGCCCCGGCCTGCACCCGTGACCAGGGCTACCTGATTTGATACAGCTACTTTAAAGCTCACTGGATTGCGCCTCCTACCAGATGTGATATACTCCTTCTCATATTGCGCATTTCACATTAAGGTTGAGGACAAATATGACCGATCGTGTTCTACCTGCCGATTCCTCCCGCCCTCGATTCGCCCTGCACGGATGGCTGGGTTTGGGGCTCATCGCGATCTTCTGGCCGCTTAACTGGCTGCTAACCGGTCCTCGTACCCAGTGGGGCTTCTTCCCCCTGTGGCTGGGCTACAGTCTCACCGTGGATGCCTGGGTCTTCTACCGGCGCGGCACCTCGCTGCTGACCCGCGATTGGCGAAAATACGTCGGGCTGTTTGTCGTCTCGGCGCCGGTATGGTGGCTCTTCGAGGCCATCGACTGGCGCACCCAGAACTGGCACTACGTCGGCCGCGAGCTCTTCACCCATCTGCAATACGGATTGCTGGCCAGCCTCAGCTTCTCTACGGTGATGCCGGCCGTCTTTGGCACGGCCGAATTGATGGCAAGTTTTGGACTCGTCCGGCGCTTGGGGCGTGGGCCGGCCATCCGCCCTACCCGTCGCACCACCCTCATCTTCTTCACGTTAGGACTGGCCATGTTTGCCCTGATGATGGCCTGGCCTCTCTATTTTTTCCCCTTCATTTGGCTGTGGGGCTACTTCGTCGTCGAGCCCATTAACCTCTGGTTGGGTCACCGTTCGCTGGCGGAATGGACCCGCAGCGGCGACTGGCGGCCGGTGATCGCCCTCTGGCTGGGCGGGTTGGTGTGTGGTTTCTTCTGGGAGATGTGGAATTATTTTTCCTACCCCAGGTGGATATATACCGTGCCCTGGGTTGGTTTCTGGCACATCTTCGAGATGCCGCTGCTGGGCTACGGCGGCTACCTCCCGTTTGCCATGGAGCTCTATGCGCTCTATCACCTGGTGGCCGGGCTGCTGGGCCAAAAGACCACCGGCTACCTGCGCATCGCTCCTGAGAGTGTGACTGAAAAGTAGAATAGAGATCTCCTATGAACTCTCAACTTTCGCTGCTCTGTCCCAGACCTCAGCAACTGGACACGACCGGCACGCGTTTTACCTTGCCCGACCAGCCGT
>JAHELX010000143.1:4075-11244 GCA_024643945.1 Anaerolineales bacterium | reverse complement strand
GGCAAATCCCCTTTTTAGTAAAGTGAATGCTGTTACTGCTTTCCTTCTCTCTTGTTGGCAAGTTACCTTAACTAAGGCCCCCTGATATCTCACCCTCGCAGTTATGTACTGGCATAAGCGGAAAGAGTGGGCATATCTATGGCGGGTGATTCTCTACGGCGCCGCCTCGTCTCCATGGTCTCCGCTCATTGCCTGACCAGTGTAACCCAGGAATGGGCGCAAGAGGTTGGTGAACTCCATCGGCAGGACGAACTTGGTGGCAGGACCTGCGCCAAGCGCTTTCAGGGCATCCAGGTACTGCAAACTCATCGTCTTGTCGTCAATGGTACGAGCCACGCCGTATATCTTTTCCAGGGCCAGCGAGAAGCCTTCAGCCCGCAGGATAGCCGCCTGGCGGTCGCCTTCAGCGCGGAGGATGGTCGCTTGCCTTTCACCCTCGGCCACTTTGATGGCGGCCTCACGCTTGCCGTCGGCCTCGGTCACCATGGCGCGGCGTTCCCGCTCGGCTGCAAGCTGCCGGTTCATCGCGGTCTGCACCTCCCTGGGCGGTAGAATCTCCCGGATCTCGACGGTGGTCACCTTGACACCCCAGCGCTCGGTCACCTCATCCAGCTTGACCCGCAGCACCTGGTTGATCTGTTCGCGCTTTGCCAACACGTCGTCCAGCACGATGTCGCCGATGACTGCGCGCAGGGTGGTGGTGGCGATGCCCTGGGAGGCTCCAGCGAAATTGCCCACCTGGATCACGCTGGCCACGGGGTCTACGACCTTCCAGTAGATGAGGAAGTCAATATCGATGGGGGCGTTATCCTTGGTGATACAGGTCTGCTTGGGGACTTCTAGAAACAGCTCTCGCAGGTCGACCCACACGGGTTGATCAACGAACGGGATCAACAGTACCAGGCCAGGCCCTTTGTCCCCGATGCAGCGGCCGAGCCGAAAGACCACCAGCCGCTGATATTCACGCACGATCTTAATGGCCACGTATAAGAGAGGGATCAGCAGGGCGAAGAAGATGACGATCGTGATCACGGTGCCGAATATTCTTTCCATAGCAGATCACTCCTATTTCAACCTGGGCGGCGCACCCGCAGGCGCAGGCCCTCGGTTCCGATCACTTCTACCCTCTCTCTGGCGCTCACCGGCCCTGCGTCCGCAATCGCGGTCCACGTCTCGCTCCGGACCTGAACCACCCCCAGAGGGTCTAAGTCAGATAGCGCAATACCGGTCGCGCCCACCAAGGCTTGGGGGCTCATCAGCACCGTCCGCCTCTGGGCTCGCAGTGCCGCTGTCAACGCCAGGCTGAAGAACCCGACGAGGAGAGCCGTCATGCCCGCCAGGAGCCAGGGGCTGACCGCCAGCCGGGGCATGGTGGGCGCGCCGGGTCGGAAAGGGCTGAAGAGCAGCAGCGAGCCGAGGACGAAACTGATGGCGCCGGCGACACTCAGCGCGAAGCCAGTGACCTTAATATCGAGGAGGAAGAAGACGAAAGCGAGCCCGATAAGGGCGATGCCGCCCCAGTTCACGGGCAGGCTGCCCAGGGCGACAAAGGCCAGGATAAGGGAGATGATCCCGGTCACGCCAGGCAAGATCGCGCCGGGATGGTAGAACTCGGCGATGAGAGCAATGGTACCCAGCGAGAGGAGGATGTAGGCGATGTTGGGATCCACAATGCCATGGGCGATGACCTGCAGCCAGGTCATGGGGTACTCCTCGACCACTGCCGCCGCCAGATTCAGCGTAACCTCGTCGCCCCTGATGGTCACTGTGTGCCCATCGAGCCTGGTCAACAGGCCGGCCAGGTCGTCGGCCACGAGATCCACCACCTGGCTCTCCAGTGCCTGTTGCGCAGTGAGGGATGCACTCTGGCGCACCGCCCCCTCCGCCCACTCGGCGTTGCGGCCGCGCTCTTGGGCAATCGCCCGGATGTAGGCTGCGGCATCGTTGGTCACTTTGTCTTCCATGGTGGCCGACATCTCACTCTGGCTTAGATCCACCGGGTGGGCAGCGCCAATGTTAGTCCCCGGAGCCATGGCAGCCACATGTGCCGCCACGGTAATGAAGACCCCAGCCGACGCGGCCCGCGCGCCGGATGGGGTAACAAAGACGGCCACGGGCACGTCGGAATTGAGGATGGCCTGGACGATATGGCGCATGGCGGTGTCGAGGCCACCAGGGGTGTCCAACTGAATAACCACCAACCCGGCGCCCGCGTTGTTAGCAGCGTCGATGCCCTGTTCAACGTACTGGGCGACGACCGGGTCAATGACGCCGCGCACCTCCAGGACTACTACCGCCCCTCGCGAAGTGCGCTGGGCGAAGGCAGGATCGGCCACCCCGGCTACCAGCGCGCCAAATAGGAGAATAGCAGCCACGTGAGCCCACCAGGTGGGCCTTTTGACCTGTGCCGCGGAGTACTGAAAGGGTACCATAGCCCAGGCTGCTAATTCAAATCCGGTATTCGACAGACTATGCGGTAGAAAACGAATCATAGCTTCACTGCAACTGAAAGCCAGCGGCCACAAATGGGCCACAAATATTAGGCTTGTGTTTGCAACAATCGATAGAGGGTACTCCGGGCCAGGATATCGCTGCTGATGACACCGAGCACTCCCTCGTCGTTCACCACTGGCATGGCCGAGATTTCAAAATGCTCCAGCTTGCGTACCACGTCCAGGATGGCATCGGTAGGCTCGGCTGTAATGACTTCGCGAGTCATGATCTCCGTCAGCGGCATGTCCTGGCCACAGCCGGTGGCCGAGGCGCGAGTGATATCCCACTCGGTGACGACGCCGGCGAGTTCACCGCTGGAGGAGACGACGGCCAGAATCTCACTGTTTTCTTCCACCAACAATTCCGCTGCATCGCGCACCGTGTAGTTTTCGGTGATGGTGGGCAGTGGCTCCAGCACGTCGGCTACCGTGCGGTAGCTCTCGCTGGAGGCGATACGGCTGACACTAATGGCTTCGGCCGCTTCGCAGGGAAGCAGGTCAGGGTCGGCTACCAGGCGATCTACCAACTCCTTCATGTTGTGGCGGATGACCTGACCCCGTTTGGCCTCCCCGGCCACCCGCCGCTTTTCGGCCAGCATCTCCAAGTCGGATTGATGGTCAGCCAGCCAGCGATCCACCGCCTCCCGGTCTCCCAGCATGGACTCCGGGATGCGCAGATGATCGGGGGTCTTGATCATACGCTCCTGGGCGGCGTAGATGACGCCGCCCGAATTGACCAGATAGTCGGTGGCGATCAACACGCCCGCCTGCCAGTAGACTGCCCGCTCCATACGCGCCCGGGCCGCCTTACGGGCCGGATCAGGCGAGTAGGTATTGGCTCCTTCCACGATCATGGCCCACTTGCCGATGCGATCCACCGTCATGGAGGGGTTAGAGCTGGGATCCACGTCCAGATAGTTGGCGATGGGAGCCGCCGGCACGAAACAAAAAGCCGATTCGCGCAGCAAGTCATTGGGGGCGTTAGAGAACTTGGTCTGCGGGTTAGACGTTCGTATCTCGATGAGCCGCTCGCGGAAGTAGGGGAAGGTGACGATGCCGCGCTCATCGCGTAAATTCAACAGGTCCTGGATCGGCA
Source organism: Anaerolineales bacterium (assembly GCA_024643945.1). The sequence goes on along the minus strand of JAHELX010000143.1, from coordinate 7,656 downwards.
GCCCCCACTCGTCGTAAAGATAGCCAGTTGCATCGCTGATCCCCACGATGCGAGGGGCGTTAACCGGATCGTCTCCTTGCAAGATGAGAGCGGCGTGGGCACCCACTGCTCCGAAACCTTGGATCAACACACTCATCTCGGCACGCGAGGGAACTTGCAGATTGGCGAATTGGGGCATGGCTCTCAAGCGTTCTATCTCACCCAGCAGGGCATCGATGGCAATGACCACGCCCCCGGCGGCGGCCCCCAGTTGATCAATCCGGTTGCCGCCCATATCGGCCGGCTTGGAGAGGGCACAGTCGAGCCCGTTTTCAATGGCAATCGTTTTCATATCGGCGTCGTTGGTGCCGACGTCAGGGCCGGGGAGGTACATATCGCGGTAGCGGTAAATGAGGTGGGCGAAGCGACGAATCACCTCAGTGTGCTCTTCCGGCGACAGGTCACGCGGAGCGACGATGCCGCTTTTGCCACCTCCGTAAGGCAGGTCGGCGGCAGCGTTTTTGAGCGTCATGCCGCGGGCCAGGTTGTGGATAGCTGTGGGAGTTACGTCGGGTAACATGCGAATGCCGCCCATCGAAGGGCGGCCCATAGCCAGATTATCTATCACCAGGTAGCCACCGACCTCCAACGGACTTTCCTCGTCCCACATACAAACCACCAGCCTTGGCCCCAGCCGGTCTACCTCGATGCCCAGTCGCTGCAGGCGGTCTATGTCCAGAGGGCCGAACTCCATAAAAGCCATCGGGCCGTCTCTGTGCAACCGGTTGCGCCAGGTGCGTTCGGGCAACACGTCACGCAGCAATTCATTCATACGTTTGGGAATCATAGTGTTTTTCTCCTGGAAGGATGGAAGAGTGGAAGATCGGGAACTTGGGACCAGCCTTCCATCCTTCCACTCTTCTAATCAGCGGTGCAAATTGCGCGCAGCGACGAAGGTAAGGCCCTTTTCTGTCAAAGCCCAGGCGGTGCGGTTGAGTGCGTCGTGCTTGTCCAGGTAATTCCGCTCCAGAAATGGCATGTCGCCCGCTTCCTCGATCTCAGCTTTGTCACGGAAGTAATCCAGGATGTCCGACGGGTGTTCGCGGGTTTGCTCCACTTCGGGGTCGCAGCCTTCGTGCTTGGCCGAGATGTTAGCCACGTGGTCGGCAATCCCTACCAGTTCGTCGCGGCGCAGATAGGGCTGGCGAACGATGCTCTTCCAGGTTTCGGTGATGTGGTGCTCAAAGCGTACCACGTCTTCAAAGCCCAGTGCCCGGCGCACTTCGGCCGTGATCTCCATGGTCTCGTTGTTGATGGAGTTACTCCAGTTGAAACCGATGAGAGGCGAGCTGCCGTCGTCGCGAGAGAAGAGCTTAGCCCCGATAAGGGTCCACAGCGCAGCGTAAGGGTTGTCATTGCCCATAAAGACGGAGATTTTGAATTCGTTGTCCACGCCCAGCTTGTACAGGAAATAGCCCAGCAGCACCGTACCAGGATTGATGTTGAGCACCTGTTTGATGCCATAAGTGGTGTAGTAATAGAGGAATTCGTCCAGCCACTTGAGGGCGTATTCGTTGGGTTGGCCGATACCACCGAAATAACCGGTGATGGTCTCTGGCCCACCCAGGTGGATGTTGGCGCCATCGGTGCCTTTGGTGTCCAGGGTCTCTACGTAGCTGGCGCCAATGATTTGCATGGCGGCGGCCACGGCCAGGATATCGCCGTTGTCGGCCTCTTGCTCCTTCATCTTTCGGACGCGGATGAAGCGGCCGGGCATCAACTCTCCTTTTTCGATAGCCTGTTTAGCCTCGGTGATGAGCCAGGGGAAGTATTGGAAAGCGCTGATCTCCAGGGTGACGGCCAGACTATCGTCGAAGGTCATCTGGTCAGCCTGTGCGCCCAGCACCTTGCGCCGGTACTCGGCGATGGAGATAAAAGGACCCCGGTCGCGCTGCTTGATGAGCCATTCCAGGTCAGCCAGGTAAGGGGAGTTGATCTCCTTCAGCCGGGCCATCAGGTTGGGGAGTTTTCGAGCCTCCTCAGCTTTGCGGTTGATCTCTTCAACACCGCCGTATTGTTCGACCACGGCCAGAAAGTCGTTGATAACCCGGCTGTCGGGATCGAGCAGTAGAGCGTTGATTTCATCCAGCCGGTCCGGCGTGATTCTCAGCCGGTCTCTGAGGTTGTTGTTCATTGGATCTCTCCTATGGTTTCCCTCTCAGTTTGTGTCTTCCTCCAACAATTGGAGCAACTCTTGGTATTCTTCGTCCTTGATGCCGAACCAATTTTCGGGCTGAGGGAAGGTCTTGTTGGTGACTTCTGCCACGTATTGCTTGAGGCCATTCAGGATGGCCTGACCGGCGTCGGCGTAGACTTTGGCCATGCGGGGCTTGAAGCGCGGGTAGAGCCCAAACATGTCGTGATAGATGAGGAGTTGGCCGTGGGCGTCGGGCCCAGAGCCCAGGCTGATGATGATGCAGTCTTCGGCCCGCTCGGTGATGATCTGACAGACCCGATCGGGGACCATTTCCAGCAGGACGGCGAAGGCGCCAGCTTCCTCCAGGGCTTTGGCATCCTTTATGATCTTCTTTGCCTGGAGCGCGCCTCGACCCTGCACCCGGAAGCCGCCCAGCGCGCTGACGCTTTGCGGCGTCAGCCCCAGGTGGCCCATGGCGGGGATGCCGGCGGCCACGATGCCGGCGACCCGGTCGGCCATCTCAGCGCCTCCCTCCAGCTTGATGGCGTCGCAGCCCGCCTCGGCCATAAAACGGCCGGCGTTGCGAATGGCGCTCTCCACCGAGGGTTGGTAGCTCATGTAAGGCATATCGCCGATGAGCCAGGCGTTGGGCGTGCCCCGACGCACGGCTTGCGCGTGGCGGATCATGTCATCCATGGTCACCGGCAGGGTGCTTTCGTAGCCGAGCATCGTCATGCCCAGACTGTCGCCCACCAGTATCATGTCAATCCCCGCCTGTTCCTGGAAATAACCAGTGGGGTAGTCATAGCAGGTGAGCATGGTGATGGGCTCGCCATCGGTCATTTTTTTGAAGAGCATGGGGAGTGTTACTTTTTTACGTTCTGACATGGGGAACCTCCTTTGGTTCACTTAGTCCAACTCATACTCCAACAAAAGTGCCACACTCTCAAAGCCCAATCCCCGGTAGAAGGCCTGGGCCTTGAGGTTATCCGCCTCGGTGCTGACTTCGATCTCGCTGCATCCCTGGCCCTTGGCCCAAGCGATGGCGGCCTGGATGAGAGCACGCCCCACGCCTTGACCGCGCGCTCCCTCGTCCACTATTAGTTCTTCGATGAGGGCACAGGGGCCAGTGTGCCACAGCGTCCAGCGCTGGCTGATGGTCAGCAGACCGACCACGTGTCCATTGTCATTTTCGGCGACGAAAATGCCGTGGGTGGGCAGCTTGATCATCGCCCGAAAGCGTTCTTCCACGCCGGCATCTACCTGACCGTGGCTGAACTCGGCCAGTTCGGCCATCAGGCCAACGGCGGCGGGGGCGTCGTTTGGGGAGGCGGGATGAATCCGTACTTGCATTGTCGTCTCTCTGTGTTACAATAACCTGGAAACCGGGTAAGGTGACAACCAT
>JAHELX010000143.1:0-3975 GCA_024643945.1 Anaerolineales bacterium | reverse complement strand
CTGATCCTCCCTCACTACTGCCAAAGAGTTGTGCTATGACACTGAAAAAACCGGAACTCTACACCGTCGGCCACAGCACCCTGACCATGGACGATTTCTTAGGGCTGCTTAAGGAAAATTACATCCAGGTCCTGGTAGATGTGCGCAGCCAGCCCTATAGCCGCTTCAATCCCCAGTTCAATCGCGACTCGTTCAAACACGCGATGGCCTACGCAAATATTGAATATATCTTCGCTGGCGAGCACCTGGGCGGTCGCCCCACCGATCCCACTTGCTACAAAAATGGCGTAGTGCCCGAGGGCAAAGCTGACTACCTTAAGTTAGTTGACTACGGCGAAGTGATGGAGCGCGACTGGTACCAACGCGGCATCGAGCGTCTGCTTCAGATCGCGGCTGACCGATTGACCGCTATAATGTGCAGCGAAGAAGACCCCATGCACTGTCACCGCCATCACCTGATCGCTCAAACCCTCTTGAAGCGCGACGTTACCGTCTGGCACATCCGGGCCGACGGGAGGGTCGAAGAAGCCGAACTCCTGCCAGAGAAGATTGAAGCTCGGCAACCTCCTCTATTTTAGCTGAGCGAGGCCCACTATGAAAATCTACACCATCGGTTTCACCAAAAAATCGGCTGAGCGATTCTTTGGGCTGCTCCAGGATAACCACATTGGCAAGTTAATAGACGTTCGTCTGAAGCCGGACGGACAGCTATCCGGCTTTGCCAAGAAGGATGATCTGACCTATTTTCTGCGTGAACTGGCCGGCTGTGAGTATCACCACTTCGACTTCTTGGCTCCCTCCGATGGCATTCTGAAAGCTTATCGCCAAGACAAGAATTGGCAGCGCTACGAGCAACACTTTGAAACACTGATGGATGAGCGCGACGTGTTGAACCGGCTCGATCCTGCTTTCTTCACTGAGAAATCTTGTTGCCTGCTGTGCAGCGAAGATACCCCAGATAAATGTCACCGGCGTTTAGTCGCCGAACGTCTGGCCCGAAGTTGGCTCGATGTGGAGATAGTTCATCTAATTTAATATCTCAAAGGGGCGCGATCAATGAAGCAGCAAATCGCCATCACCGACCTCACGCGCATGCGAGTGCCCAACGTTTGCATTGCCGGCTACACCAAAGACGGAGCCTGTTTACGCCCCATTGTCCCTTTCCGGGGTATTCCTGAGTGGTTCCTACGCAAGAATGACCGTCTGATCATTCGCCCCTTCGCCGTCGTCGAGTTGGATTTCGTGCGTCCTGTGCCTGAAGCCCCCCACACGGAAGACTGGGAGATTGACCGCTTCCACCGCAGGTTAATCACCGCCCAACTGCCCGAAGAGAAGAGGTTGCGGCTGTTGGAAAAGACTGCCAGTGATACTGTGGCCGAGATATTTGGCGCCGAAATCCATAATGACTTCGGCTTTTACGTGCAGGCAGGAGACGGTAAGCGTTCATTGGGCACCATCCGCCCTGCCGAAATCACCGGCCTCAATTATGAGCTCAAAGACAGCGGCACCTGGGACTATCGTATAATTTTTAAGGATCAAGCGGCGCAGACCTATCGCCTGGCTATCACCGATTTGACTTATCGGCATTGCCTGGACTACGGTCGAGTACAGCTCAACTATCCCCTGGGCGAACTTATTTCTCGTCTGACCCGTATCTTTAATCAGCGTACTACTTTCCTGCGCATCGGCTTGGCTCGCTTGTGGAAGAAGTTTCCCGATCGGTGTTACCTTCAAGTCACTGGCATTTACACATTCCCCGACTATCTCAGCGGTCGGACCTTCGCCGATTTTGTCGCGCCGCGCGAGGGCGTGAATGTACAAGAGATGTGAGCTTACCCCTATATCCGCTCAAACCTGGCCTGGAAAAATCGCAGATAGTTGGGCTCGTAAACGAATCGCAGCCCCCGTGCTTGTTCCCGCTGTTCGTACACTTCCAGCACTGACTCGGCCACTACATCCATGTGGGCCTGCGTGTACACCCGGCGCGGGATAGTCAGCCGTACCAATTCCAGTTTGGGATGGCGGTTATCGCCCGTCTTGCGATCGCGCCCGGCGGAGACGATGCCCCGCTCCATGCTGCGTACGCCCGAATCGATGTACAGGTCGGCAGCCAGAGCCTGGGCCGGAAACTGATCTTGCGGGATGTGCTCGTAGAAGGTCCGGGCGTCGAGGAAGACGGCGTGCCCGCCGACGGGCCGCACAATCGGCACGCCCCAGTCAATGAGGTGCTGGCCCAGGTATTCCACCTGCCCTACCCGGGCCCGGATGTGGTCGTCGTGTACACTTTCCACGATGCCCCGCGCCATGGCCTCCATGTCGCGCCCGGCCAGGCCGCCGTAGGTGTGCAATCCTTCGTACACCACCACCATGTTGCGCGCTTCTTCAAATAGCTCCTCGTCGTTGGTCGCCAGCCAACCGCCAATGTTGACCAGGGTGTCCTTTTTGGCACTCATAGTGCAACTGTCGGTGTAAGAGCAATACTCCTTCAGGATCTCGGCGACCTTTTTGTCTTTGTAGCCCGCTTCACGCTGCTGGATGAAATAAGCGTTTTCGATGGCTCGCGTGGCGTCGAGGACGATAGGAATGTGGTATCGGTTGCAAAATTGGCGCAGTTCTCGCGTGTTAGCCATGGACTGCGGCTGGCCGCCGGCCATATTCACTGTACCGGCTATGGCGATATAGGGTATCTTCTCGGCGCCAACCTCGTCTATCAACTTCTGCAATTTGGCCAGATCCACATTCCCTTTGAAGGGGTGCTCGTTGGCCGGGTCATGTGCCTCGTCAATGATCACATCTACAAAAGTGCCACCGGCTAATTCCTGGTGCAGGCGGGTGGTGGTGAAATACATGTTGCCGGGTATGTAGTCGCCCTTTTCGATCATGACCTGCGACAGGATGTGCTCAGCGCCGCGGCCTTGGTGGGTGGGGACAACGTATTTGTAGCCGTAATATTCGGTGACGTTGTCCCATAAGTGGTAGAAGTTCTTGCTGCCAGCGTAGGCTTCGTCACCCAGCATCATCCCTGCCCATTGATTGTCGCTCATAGCGCTGGTGCCACTGTCAGTCAACAGGTCAATGTACACGTCGTCGGAGTGCAGCAGAAAGGTGTTGTATCCGGCTTCGGCCATGCATTTCTCGCGATATTCGCGCGTAGTCATGTGGATGGGTTCGACCACTTTTACCTTCCATGGTTCGGCCCAAGAACGTCGGGTTGGTCTGGGGTATGACATGATAGATCCTCCTTGATCTGAAGAAGAAAAATCGGATTCGCAAAGCTGCGAGGAACGTAAAACGTCAAGCGTAAAACGTCAAACGTAGACCCTAAAGGAGATTTCGTCATTACGTTTTACGCTTGACGTTATTACGTTTCACGTTTTACTTAAACAACCCGCGCTGCGCGCAGAAAGTCTCAAAATCAACACCTTGAGCCCACAGCGATTCAAAGGCCACTTTTAGAGCCTTCGCCATACTGGCATGCTCAATGACCAGACAGGTGAGGCTTGACTGGCCACCGACTGGGTCTTGCAGCAGAATAACGGCGACGCTTTCGTCGTACAGGTTCACTTTGAGCGGCAACTCTGGCAGGAAGCGAATTCCCTCGCCCAAGGCATGGAATTGGCGGATGAGGTTGAAGAACGCCGGGTCGTCGGCTGCAGATTCCTCGTACACCCCTTGCCAGGTGATGCGTCTGGCAACAGCTTGCGCTTCGGCGATGTTCTCCTCGATGCTGGCCACAAGAGGTTGTTTAAAGATCATCAATATCTCGCGCCTCGCCTGGCGCGATAGGGTCATAACTCGCTCGGCTACCTGGCGTCGCTCGGTGAGGACCTCAATGTAGTCCAGCGGGTCCACTTCTCTCTGGCCGCTGGAGAACATCTGGTTGAGGTTGGGCAGAATAGCATCCAGGACCGTCGCCCGGTGCTGATTCTCTAACTCTTGCTGTTCCTGGTAGGCGACTAGTAGTGTGGGTAAAGC
>JAHELX010000821.1 GCA_024643945.1 Anaerolineales bacterium | reverse complement strand
TGATGTATGAGGGGGAAATTATGGGCATCGTCGATGCCGCCGATGCCGACGTGGAGCAACTGGGGCTCATGATGGCCGGTGAACGATAGAGATTGGAGACATCGTGCCCTTTGGGTATTGGAGATTAGAGATTAAATCTCCAATCTCCAAAGTGGAGTCATTTATGCCTTTTTCTGTCAAACTTGAAAAACGGTTGGAACCGTCGCAGACGATGGCCTATCTGGTGCCGCTGATTTCGTTCGTGCTGGCTTTGCTGTTTGGAGCCGTCTTGCTGGCGCTGGCCGGGGCCAATCCCTGGCAGACGTACCGGGCAATGCTCGAAGGGGCTTTCGGCACACCTGCCCAGTGGCGGGATGGCCAGTTCTACAGCCTGACCGAAACGTTGGTCAAGGCCACCCCCCTCATGCTGACCGGATTGGGGGTGTCCATTGCCTTCCGCATGCTCTTCTGGAACATCGGTGCCGAAGGACAATTGGTGATGGGGGGCTTCGCCGCCGGCGCGGTGGCCCTCTGGCTCCCGGAGCTATTTCCCTCTATCCCCCACTGGATCTACCTGCCACTGATGATCGTGGCTGGGGTGTTGGGCGGGGCGCTTTGGGGACTGGTCCCGGCCATGCTGAAAGCCTACCTGAAGGTGAATGAGATCATCACCACGTTGATGCTGAATTACATCGCCATTCTCTGGCTTCAATACCTGTATTACGGCCCATGGAAGGACCCGAAAGGCTATGGGTTTCCGGGTACGGCTCAGTTCCCCGAATTCACCTGGCTGCCCCGGTTGACGGGAAGGCTGCACTGGGGGTTGATCTTTGCCTTAATCGCCGCCGCCTTCCTCTGGTTGGTGCTGGACCGCACCCGGTGGGGCTACGAGATCCGGCTTATCGGCGAAAATCCAGGCGCGGCGCGTTATGCCGGGGTCAGCATCGCCCGCAACATCGTGCTGGTGATGCTCGTCTCGGGTGGCCTGGCCGGGCTGGCTGGTATGGCCGAAGTAGCTGGCATCTCGCACCGGCTGCAACAAGGGCTGGCGGTGGGCTACGGATTCACCGCCATCATCGTCGCCTGGTTGGCCAAGCTCAATCCCTGGGGCGTCATCGTGGTAGCGATTTTATTGGCGGCGTTGCTGGTGGGCGGGGACCAGATCCAAATCACGATGGGACTGCCGGCTTCGATGGCGCTGGTGCTGCAAGGCGCGATCCTGTTCTTCATGCTCGGCGGCGACATCTTTACCCGCTACCGGCTGAGGTTGATACGAACCGCGACGCCAATCTCCAAACCGGAAATTCACCCGGCAGGTGAACCATGGACATAGCCCTTTTCGTTTCTATCCTCACCATCGCCATGCGGGCCGGCACTTCGCTGGTCTACGCCACTGTGGGCGAAATCATCACTGAGCGAGCTGGTATCCTGAATCTGGGCGTGGAAGGCATGATGATTATGGGCGCTGTGACCGCCTTCGCCGCCGCGTTTCACACGGGGAACGCCTGGGCTGGCGTGGCGACCGCCATAGTGGTTGGTGGACTGCTGGCACTGGTCCATGCCTTCCTGACTATCACCCTGCGTGCCGACCAGACCGTCTCCGGCCTGGCACTGACCATTTTCGGAACCGGGCTGGCCAGCTTCTTGGGACAGCGCTTAGGCCCTGGCGGGACGCCGCTGGTAGGACAGGTGGGACCGCGCTTTGGCAAAATCCCCATCCCGATTCTGGCCGACCTGCCTCTTGCCGGTCCCTCCATCTTCAACCAGGATATACTTGTTTACATTATGTATCTCTTTGTGCCCCTGGCATGGTATTTCCTGTACAAAACCCGTCCCGGCCTGCATTTGCGCGCCATCGGCGAAAGCCCGCAAACGGCGGATGCCATGGGCGTAAACGTATTCGGCTTGCGTTACCTGTATACGGTGGTCGGAGGCATGCTGGTGGGGCTGGGCGGGGCGCACCTGTCGTTGGCTTATACCCCTGGCTGGACGGAGAACCTGACCGGCGGGCGGGGCTGGATCGCCATCGCCCTGGTCATCTTCGCCACCTGGGACCCGGCACGAGCAGTCCTGGGAGCGTTGCTCTTCGGCGGCGTGAATGCCGTCCAGTTTCGCCTGCAGGCAGCCGGCACCACTATCCCTGCCGCTTTTCTAAATATGATGCCGTATGCATTCACGGTGCTGGTGCTGGTGCTCATTACCTGGTGGGAGGCCTTCCGGAAGCGAGTCGGTGCGCCGGCGGCGTTAGGTCTGCCCTATATGCGCGAGGAGCGGGCATAGGCGGCGTTTGGAGATTAGAGATTAGAGATTGGAGATTGGAGATTATGGCGCTTTGGGAGCATTATCACTTACCTCAGTCGGTCGAGGAGGCAGTTGAGTTACTGGACCGATACGACGGCCGGGCGCGTGTCGTGGGCGGCGGCACCGACCTGATCCTGGAGATGCAGCAGGGCCACCGCCCCCCCGTCAAGGCGCTGGTGGACCCCGGCCGCATCCCCGGCCTGGACCAAATCTCGGAGGAAGCTCCCTACCTGGTCATCGGCGCCGGAGTGACGCACACCCAAATCGTGGCCGACCCGCGCATCGGGCGCGGTGGCACGTGCCTGGTGGAGAGCTGTGGTGCCATTGGCGGGCCGCAGGTGCGCAACGTGGGTACGCTGGCAGGCAACATCGCCCATGCGCTGCCAGCCGCCGACGGGACCATCAGCCTGCTGGCTTTGGGCGGAGAAGTAGAGGTAGCCAGCAGCAGACAGGATGGGACAGGCGGTCAAACAACCAGGCGTTGGGTCCGGCTGGAAGAGATGTTCCTGGGACCGGGGCAATCAGCTATTGACAGCGCGCGCGAGCTGATTGCGCGGCTGCGCTTCGTCCCCGCCGGGCCGGGCGAGGGAAGCGCCTTCAAGCGGGTGATGCGCCCTCAAGGTGTGGCCCTGCCAATGATCAATATGGCCGTCCGTCTCCGGCTGGATGCAACCAGGAAGCGAGTGCTTGATGCGCGCATCACCATTGGTCCCGCCGGGCCGATACCCTTCC
>JAHELX010000820.1 GCA_024643945.1 Anaerolineales bacterium | reverse complement strand
TGTCAAGTCTACCAGGCGTCGAGCGATCCGCGTGACGTCCCCTGTTATCGCACCAATTTGCTACTGGACGTATACCGACGACATTTTACCTCACTTGGGTGGTTGCATAGCAAATTTTCTGGGGCTGGTCATCTGACTGAAGAGAAAATTGACGAGATGGCCGAACAGTTCTACCGCTGTACCGCATGCCGCCGCTGCAAACTGGAATGTCCATTGGGTATTGATCACGGGCTGATGACCCGGTTGGGCCGCTACATCCTCAGCGAAATCGGAATCGCGCCCAAGGGTTTGGTGGTATCGGTAAGGGAACAGTTGGAGGGGAAAACAGGCAATACTTCAGCCATCCCCTTACCAGCTTTGCTGGACAACCTGGAGTTTTTGCAAGAGGAATTAGAAGATATGAAAGGAGTCTGTGTTCCTTTCCCCATTGATCAAGAAGAAGTGGAATACATCTTTTTCGCACCGGTCAGCGATTACATTATGGAAGCGGATACGCTTATGGGAAATGCGGCCGTCCTGTACGCAGCAGGTGTCAAGTGGACGATTAGCTCCCATTACTACGATTGCATTAACTACGGCCTGTTCTACAACGACTGGATCATGGAACGCATCCTAGGAAAACTGGTGGCAGAAGCGCGCCGGCTGAAAGTGCGCAAGGTCTTACTGGGCGAATGTGGACATGCGGCGCGGACAGCCCATCAATTCGTGCCGACGTTCGCCCAGGATGGACCACTGCCTGTCATCAGTATCCTCGAAGTCACCTGGCAGGCTATCAAAGAAGGCAAACTCAGGCTGGATCCCAAGGCTGTGCCAGAGCGCGTGACCTATCACGATCCTTGCAACATCGCTCGTTCGGGTTGGATCATTGATCAACCGCGTAATATTCTGCGTAGCTTTGTCGAAGATTTGGTGGAAATGCAGCCTCACGGCACCGAGAATTATTGCTGCGGCGGGGGTGGTGGGCTCGCCCCGCTGGATGAGGCCCACGATTTTCGCATGCAGGTTGTAGGCAGAACTAAGGCGGAGCAGATCCGAGCCACTGGCGCGGACATCGTCGCCAGTCCTTGCGCCAACTGCAAGAAGCAACTGCGTGAGATCGTGGATTACTACCAGTTACCGGTTCAAGTTGTAGGTGTACACGACCTGGTTCTGCGTGCGATCAAACTATAGGTGACGCGCTTTGTGATGGGGCAGTTGCTGGGAGGACGAGATACGATGCCAACCTGGCTTGAAATTGCAAAGGGTCCGATATTTCGTTTTACGCTGGCAATCCTGATCCTGGGGCTGGCGCGGCTGATCTTACTCTCCATCTGGGGCATGGCCACTGCCATCCGCCGGGCGGGAGATCGCAATTTGCCTTACGCTCAGGTGATAAAGGAAACGCTAAGCTGGCTTTTCCCCATTCATCGTCTTCACCGGGTAAGGCCTGTGTATAGCTATGCTTCGTTCGCCTTTCACCTGGGCATCGTTTTTGTCGGGCTCTTTCTGAGTAATCATATTGAGCTTCTTGGGTTTCATGTGGGCATCGCCTGGCCGGCCATCTACCGCCCTATCCTGGATGGTCTGACACTGGTGGGTATTCTCGGTGGAGCATATCTTCTCTTGCATCGCATTTACGTCCGCAGCGCGCGCGCTCTGAGCAAGACCATGGATTATCTGCTGCTGCTATTCATTCTCAACCTATTCGTGTCGGGTTACGTGGCCGGGCGTCCGTGGAACCCAATCCCGTATAACAGTCTTATGCTCTTTCACACGATCAACGGCGTCGTGCTGCTGACACTCATCCCATCTACCAAGATCGCGCACTGTGTGCTCTTCCCCCTGATTCGGCTGGGCTCTGAAATTGCGTGGCATCTCACACCCCAAGGTGGGACCGATGTAATAGAGACACTCTATGGCCCTGAAGGAAGGAAGATATGATTGGTATCCTGGTAGACGTCACCAAGTGTAGCGGTTGTTATCAATGTGTAGACGCCTGCGTGCAAGCGCATCCCCTGGGAGAAGAGACGCCTTTGCCCCAGCACGCCCCTGACGGGCTATCGGCAAGGCGGTGGGCAACCATTATCGCCCAACCTGAAGGGCGTCACGTGCGTAAGAGTTGCTTTCACTGCCTTGACCCGAGCTGTGTCTCCGCCTGCCCTGTCGGCGCCATGGTCAAGACACCTGAAGGTCCCGTGATTTACGATCCCAAGCGCTGTATGGGCTGTCGCTATTGTATGATGGCATGCCCTTATGGCGTCCCTCGTTATGAATGGGATCGAGCTGTGCCCTACGTACGCAAATGCACGCTGTGCTACGAGCGATTGCAGGAAGACAAGCTGCCCGCCTGCGTAGAAGCCTGTCCCGCAGAAGCTATGCTCTTTGGCGATCGGGGTGAGCTGTTGGCGAAAGCACACCAACAAATTCGAATGGAACCGGCGAGATACATCCCGAAGGTATATGGTGAGCATGAGGTGGGTGGAACCAGTCTTCTTTACCTGTCTGACATCCCGCTGGATTTCCTCGGTTTCCACGGTGATCCTGGGCTGGAACCCTTACCGGAACTCACCTGGGCGTGGTTAGGCAAGACGCCGGCGATAAGCGTCGGCATGACAGCGTTAATGGCCGGCACTTTTTGGATTATCAAACGTCGCATGCAGATGGAGGCTGCCAGGGTAAAAATAGAAGCCGTATCCTCCGCCGAAACACAACTGGAAGGCAGGAGCGAGAGGGATGAGTAGCCGCACGGTGATCAAGGATATTCTCTGGATCATCGTCCTGGTTGGATTAGTGGCAGCAGTTTTGCGTTTTGCAGCGGGCCTGGGGTACACCACCGGGCTGAACGACACCAGCCCCTGGGGCCTGTGGATTGCCTTTAAACTGGTGTTCGTCGCTCTCGCTGGCGGCGGGTTTGTCCTGGCAGGGATGGTAACTATTTTTCATCTTGAGACTTACCGGCCTGTTCTCCGATCTGCGATTCTCATCGCACTTCTGGGATACGGCTCATTCATTGTGTCGCTCCTATTTGACCTG
>JAHELX010000819.1 GCA_024643945.1 Anaerolineales bacterium | reverse complement strand
GCTTGTTCTTCGTCAGTCAGTCTCACTGGTATCGTACCTTCTCAAATGCCGCCCGCTCCGCGCCCCAGGGAATGGTCGCATCCAGGCCCATTTTAGCCGTGTGCGCTTTCTTTCCCGGCTCGTGGTGGCCCGACGGGTCCAGGCTACTGCCCGGCTGATCGGCCAGCACCACCAGGTCGCGGTCGGCCTGGAAGCGGGTAGCGATGGCCCATTCCACCTCAGCCGGGTCGTAGGGATTGACGTCGGCGTCCACGACGACCACGTGCTTCAGGGAACCATGCCCCCGGAAGGCAGCCTCGATGGCGTCGCGCCCATCCTTGGGGCCGCGCTTCTCAATTTGCACCACTGCGTGCAGCCAACTTGCACCACCTGGCGTGATGGCCACGTTGATGCAGCGACACACCTGGTTGACGGCAGCCAAGATGGTGGGTTCTTTGGGCATGCCCATCAACAGTTTATGCTCCAGCTTGCCCGGCAAGAGTGCCTGATAAATGGGCTCGTGGCGGTGCGTAATGCAATCAATCTCAATGACCGGTCCCGATCGCACGAAGTCCATGGTCTCCGTCAGGTCTACAAAGGGACCCTCGGGGGCGGTGGTGTGCGTCAGTCGCCCTTCTAACACCAACTCGCAGTCAGCAGGGACGTGAAGCGGGACCGTTTTGCAGGGCACGACCGGGGTAGGAGTCAAAGCGTTGGCAATCGCCAGCTCGTCCACCCCCATCGGCGGCGACATGGATGCTGCCAGCAGGACCGGGAGTGAATTGCCGATACATATGGCAACCGGTAGGTCGCCCGCCGAATTGCGCAGCGCCGTGTCAGTGCCCCGCTTCTCGACAACACGGGCGGCGAAGCGCCGCCCGTCCAGCCGCAGCAGCCGGTGAAAGCTAACGTTGCGGCCGTAGTCCGGGTCATTGGTTACCAGTATGCCGGCCGTCACGTAAGGGCCACCATCGAAGGTGAAATGGCGCAGGATAGGCAGACGGGCCAGGTCTACGTCCGGTTCTACCACCTCCTGGCATGGAGCATCACTGACAACGGGCGGCGTGACCGGCCACTCCAGCGCGGCGGCCAACCTGTGAATTAGTTCCGCCACGGGTACGTCCAGTGCCAGCGCAAAGTACTCGCGGGCCGAGGCCATTCCGGCCAGCACGCGCCAGCCCGGGTAGCCGGTTACGTTGGCAAACAAGACCGGTCGCCCATCATGGCGATAGATAACGCTGGCCATCTCCAGATCGGGGTCGGTGGGCGCGTCTACTTCGACCAAATGGCCGGCAGAATGGATTTGGTTGATCAAATCGCGAAGATTCATAGACCCTGCAAAGCCAACAGGGGCAGGCACAAGGCACTGCCCCATGTCGCAAGATCGCTTGTGATAGATTATGGACTGGTAGATGTCGTGGCTGGAGGAGAAGCCTCAGGAACGGGAACTTCTTCTTCTTCGCTGCCTAGCACGGCCTTGATCACCCGGTTAAGCAGATCGAAGGCCAGATTCTCTTTGAAACCGGCTGCCATAGCGATAAAGAACAGAAGCGCTGTGTACATCACTTCTGTAGTCGGATTAACTTCGCTGCCTTGCACTCCTACCGGAGCCAGGCCCACAACTCTCATCAACACGAAAACTGTGAGATAGATCATACTACCCAGGATCATCCCCATAAATGGTTTGCCAACGTAGGAAAGGACGTACTGACTGTCAAAGGTGCGCTCCCGTACGTACTTGAAGAGATGATAGAACACCGCCGCCACGCCTCCGATGCCGCCAAAGAAGAGGGCCCGCAGGAAAATCTGCGGGACGAGAAGCGGGTCGTTACTCTGCTCTATGGCGAGAAGCTGCAAAATGAAAGTGGGATTGAAGATCAAATAGACAAAGATCCCGAACCAGACTACGCCCCAAATAGTGATCAGCCAGGCAAAGCGATTAGCCTGCTTCCGGCTTTCAACCGCCCGATCCAGCCGAGCCCGCACCTGCTCCACGTCCCATTCGGCCCGGGCCAGCCTGTCCACATCCTGACTCAACACAATCTCACGCGCCTCGGCCAGCATGTTTTGGCACCAGTCGGTGATCGACTTGTTGACACTGACATTATCCTGGAGTATCCGCTCGTATTGGCCGTCAATAGCCTTATCCAGATTAGCCAGTTTTTCTTGCACGGAACTGCTGCGTAAAAGCTTGGCCTGTTGCTCGGGGGTCAACTGGAGGCTTTCGGGTGCACGCACCTGCGCAGCGGCAGCCGCATCAGCCGAACGTTCTTCGACCGACAAGTCAAAATCCTCTGCCACCATCTGGATGTAGCGCGGTGGACGCTGCACCGAAAGGTCAGGAGCGCCGGTAGCAGTGCTCGGCGGGGCCACGGCCGGCGTTGGCGTTGGCGGCGCCGGGGCTGCGACTGGCGGCGGCATGCCTGCAGGTCCCCCTGGGGAATAGACGGGAGTCGGGGGAGGTGGCACAGGTTTGGGCCGCTCCATAACCGGTGGAGGTGTGCTGGCAGGTCCTCCCTGGGCATAAGCCGGCGCTGTAGAGGGTGGCGGGGCAGGCAGTGGCCGCTCCACCGCCGGTGGAGGTGGGGGAGGAGTGGTTGGCTCCGAACCTGGGGGCGCCGGCGCAGCCGGCGTGGTGGCTAGGAGAGGCAAGGCTGCCCCACCTGCAGCAGCCTCGGCTTCAGCACTCAACAGGCTGTTCAAGTCGGATTCTTCGTCCAGGTCCGCTTCTCCTTGGGGCAGCCCCTCCATAGCCGGTGGGTGTTCGGCTGCGGCCGGCGCAGCCACTTCTCCTTCAGGCGGGCCCCCTCCCGTCGACACAGCATCTGCCGCCGCGGCCTCTTCACCTTCGGGCTTAGCTTCTGCTTCGGCCTCGGTGCCGGCGCCAAACAGAATATCAGCCCCTTGACCACCTCGTTTGACTCCCAAAATCTCCTCACCTTTGTCTTTGAGGCTAGCTCGTTTTTTCGCCATTGACGATTACCTCCGACAGTTGTCTATAGGCCACAGCACCATCGTGTTTGGGGTCATATTCAAGG
>JAHELX010000818.1 GCA_024643945.1 Anaerolineales bacterium | reverse complement strand
TAACCAAGGCCGGGCGAGGTGCCTTCCCTACTCAATTATAACATAGCTCTTCTTCAGCGTAAATCCCTTTTCTCATGCCAACCGCCCCTTGTACTGGAACTGCCGCTCGTAGAGCTGGCGCAGGGTCTGGATGGTATCCGCTTCGGCCGCAGCCTTATCCTCGCGCACGCGGTAGATACGGGCGAAGCGCAGTGCCAGCCCTGACCGGTATTGGCTGCTTTCCTGGATCTCGTTGAACAGCACCTCGACCACGACCTGGGGCTGGACGTAGACCGTGTTTCCCTGGCGCGATCGCTCCCGGGCCAGCAGCCGTTCGGTCATATCCTGGAATTCGACGTCGGTCAGGCCCTTGAAGGTCTTGCCTACCACCAGGTACTCGCCGCTCCGTGCGTCGCGGGCGGCCAGGTGATAATTGGACAGCCAGCCGTGCCGCCGTCCATAGCCCCAATCGGCGGCCACGATAACCAGGTCCAGGCTGAGCACGTGCTTGAGCTTGAGCCAGGACTTGCCCCGCACCCCAGGGGTGTAGGTGCTACGCAAGTCCTTGGCCATCACCCCCTCGTGGCCGTCTCGATAGGCAGCCTCGGCGAAGGCCTCCCCCTCCTCCAGTGTCTTCGGGATCAGACGCGGCACCAGGGTCACCCTCCCAGCCGCCCGCTCCAGCGCCACCCATCGCTCCTGGTAGGGAACATCCACCCATGTCTTTCCATTTATGTAAAGTACATCGAACAGATGAAGCTGCACCGGGATTTCCTCAATCGTGGCCGCCACAGCGTGCTTACGGCGGAAGCGGCGCATCAGGTGTTGAAAGGGCAAGGGGCGTCCCTGGCCATCCACGGCGATTGCCTCTCCCTCCAGGATCGCCTCCTCGACTGCCAGATCCTTCCCGACCTCAGCGGCCACATCCGGCAGGCTGGCGGTGACGTCGGCCAGTTGGCGCGAATAGATGCGCACCTGGTCGCCGCGCCGGTGGATCTGTACCCGCGCCCCGTCCAGCTTGTACTCCAATGCCACCCGCCCCTGGTAACGCTCGAAGATCTCAGCCAGGTCCTCAGCCGTCTGGGCCAGCATCGGCTTGAGGGGGCGGAAAAGGCGAATGCTGGCTCGCTTCAGCCCCGCCTCCTCCTCGGTCAAGGCTACCAACGCCACCTCGCCCAGGTCACCCCAAAACTGGTTGGCGCGGCGCACCATCCGGGCTTTGACGCCGGCCGCCTGGGCGATGGCGTCCAGCATAATGCCCTCGTTGACCCCGTGGCGCATCTCCTGAGAGATGACCTTGACCAGATATTTGGCCTCGATCGGCGTGGCCCGGTCCAGCAATCCCCGCAGCAGCGCCTCCTTGCCGGCCCGAGCGCCCTTGCCCCCCGTTGCAGCAACCTCTTCGAAGGTGTGGAAGACCTCCAGGATGGTCAGCGGCGGGGGGTGGGACGGTTGGCGGCGGGTCTGCTCCAGCAACATGCGCACCGCCTCACCCCCATCCACTGCCTGGCCGAATATCTCGTCCCGGACGGCGGGAGGCGCGTCAGTCAGCGCGTCCACCACTGTCTCTACCGCCCGCCAGCTCACGTTCAGCGCCCGCTCGTCCCACTCGGGGAAAACCTGGCCAATGGTCAGCCGCACCGCCGGGGCGATCTCCTCTGGCGAGAGTCCTCGCAGGAAATCGGCCAGCAGTGCCGTCAGCTCCAGGCGTTTGCTCGTCTGCTCCAATTGCTGGCCCAGGTGAGCCAGCCTGGCAAAAGGAGTATCGCCCATCATCCGTCTCCAGATATTGTACGTTCTAATCTGACTCTAATCTGATTCTATGGCGATTCTAACACAGATAAGCTATAATTGAAAAAAACAGGTTGGTTTTGTCGGGTTATAGGATGGTTTTGTCGGGCTATACCCTACGCATGTGGGTATCATATATGGAGGAATAAACGATGGGTTGGTCTATTAAGTTGGGACAGATATTCGGCATCAACATCAAGGTGCACCTCACCTTTTTACTGATCTTGATTTGGGGTGCTTTCAGCTACGGCGGTAACGCCGGCCCCCTGTATGGGTTGCTGGTAACTCTGGCCCTATTCACGTTGGTCTTACTGCACGAATTGGGGCATAGCCTGGCTGCTATTGGGTACGGCATTCCCGTCGAGGATATTACCCTTTTGCCCATCGGCGGCGTGGCCCGCCTGGCGCGCATGCCCGAAAAGCCGCTGCATGAGTTGGTGGTGGCTTTGGCCGGCCCAGCCGTGAATGTTGTGTTGGCGCTGATCTTGCTACCGATCGTCCTCGGGCTTTCCGTGGCCCAGGCAGTGCCGTTGTCACTGAACGCGTGGTCACAGCCCGGAGCGTTCGGCCTGCTGGCTTTCTTGCTCAGCGCCAATGTTTCCCTGGCCGCCTTTAATCTCATCCCGGCCTTTCCCATGGATGGCGGCCGCGTCTTTCGAGCCGTCATGGGGCTATTCCTGGATTATCAACAAGCCACTCGCATCGCCGTCACGGTCGGGCGTGTGCTGGCCGTTGGTTTCGGCTTGTTCGGTCTTTTCAGCGGGCAGATCTTGTTGGCCTTCATCGCGCTCTTCATCTTCACGGCCAGCGGTCAGGAGGGCCAGGCGGTGGCTGCCCGCAGCCTGCTGCGCAACGTGCGGGTCGGACAGACCATGCCTCGCAACACGGTGGCACTATCGCCTGATGCGACGGTAGGACAGGCTGCCTCCATGGCGATGAGCGGTCACCAACCCGATTTTGCGATAGTCGATCCGTATAGCCACCAGCTCTTGGGTGTCGTCCACAGCAGTGAGGTGGCGCGTGCTATGGAGCGCGGCCAATGGCACCAGCCCATGACAGAGATTATGCAGCCTGTCCAAAATGTGCCCACCGTCACGCTCAATACGACGCTGGCGGAAGTGCAGGACAGGTTGGCAGCGGCCTCCAGCCGCGTAGCCGCGGTCTACGACGGCCCGCTCTTCCAGGGCCTGATCAGCCTGGACGACGTGTATCGCGTCTTCCGCTTCCTTTCCCGTGGCGGTTCCGCC
>JAHELX010000817.1 GCA_024643945.1 Anaerolineales bacterium | reverse complement strand
TAGAAACTCTGCGCCTTTGCGCCTTTGCGCCTCCCTGGCCCGCTGGCGCGAGCCACCTGTGCCGCGCCGACAGGTGCAGGCAGGACGGGCTGCGTTGAGACTTTTTCAGTACTCTTCTAGGGACTGTAGATAGTCAGGAGTGATTGGTGAACGAGACGCAACTGGCTATGCTGCTGTTTTTAATAGCGTTTCTGCCTGCCTTTTATCTCTATGGGCGGCAGGTGCAAAGGGGCAAGCTCCCCGACCTGCGTCCCATCCAGGCCTTCAACGCGCTGCGGGGGGTGATGGCGCGCGCGATCGAGACGGGGCGTGCGGTACACGTCTCGTTGGGGGTGGGGGGCATCACCAGCGACGTGACCGCCGACAGCCTGGCTGGCCTGTCGGCCCTGGAATATCTGGCCGATCAGTCGGCGGCCACAGGCGTGGCTCCGATCGTCACTATGGCTGACCCCACGCTCCTGCCTCTGGCGCAGGACGTGATACGTCGACCTCACGGGGCGGACCGGGAAGAAGCGGCCAAAGCTGTTCGTCACGTGCGTTGGATCGCGCCAGAACCGGCCGCTTATGCCGCCGGTGTGATGGACATACTGGGGGGCGAAGGCGTGGATGCCAACGTGATGATCGGTTCTTTCGGGGACGAATATCTGTTGATGGGTGAGGCCGCCAGTCTGCGCAAGATCACCCACATCGGCGGCGCCAGCGATCCCAACGTGTTGCCCTTCGTCTTCGCCAGTGCCAACCAGACGCTGATGGGCGAAGACATGTACGCTGCCGGAGCCTACCTGTCACGCAAAGCGTGGCACATCGGCAGCCTTTTGGCCCAGGACTTTATGCGTTGGGGTATCGTGGCCGTCATTGTGGTGCTGGTGGCCATAAAAACCCTGTTTTAGAGTGAGAGTAACTACTCAGGCCAGATAACCCTTGCGAAGGTTTGGTGAAAGTTTTCAGAGCGAAAATGCCTTGGCCTACCGAAAACTGCCCTGTTAGCCAGGTGATTCGCAACCTTCGCAAGGGTAGTTGAGTAGTTACGAGTGAGGTGTAGAGGCGTTTGATCAGTCGTATCCTGTCCACCGTCGTGGCGATGACCGTCGGTCTCGTGGTTCTCGCCGATTTCTTCGTCAACTCCGACTCCATCGACGCCCTGGGTCTATACCTGATTCGCACTGCATCTATCGTGGCAGCTTTTGCGTTGGTGCTGGGGGTAGTCAACGTGCTTACGGTCCACCTGAACAAGGTATACAGCCGGGACAAAGGTTGGGGCTATAGTATGTTGCTGTTAGGGGCCCTGTTCTTTACCCTGGGGGTGGGCTTTCTGACCGGCGGGCCTGGCTCAGCCCAGATGCAACAGATTTTCGAATCCGTGCTGTTTCCGCTGGAGGCAACACTTTTTTCTCTGCTGGCTTTTTTCGTCGTCACAGCCGCTTATCGCACGTTTCGTGTGAAAAGCTTTGAGACCGGTTTGTTTGTCATTTTTGGCATTCTGGTGTTGCTGGGTCAAGTCCCCGTGGGCGCCAGGCTATGGGACCAGTTGCCGGTGATCAAGGATTGGGTGCTCGAGGTGCCGGCACTGGCTGGCGCACGCGGTATTTTGCTGGGCGTTGCTCTGGGTACCGCAGCCACTGGCCTGCGCGTGCTGCTGGGGATTGATCGGCCCTATGTGGACTGATTGGCTGATGGCGGATAGCCATTAGCCAGGGGATGGGTAGTCCGATGGCAGATGATCAAAACCGAGGTAAATCAAATGAAGCACCGGCCGAGGACGGTCTGTCGGCGCTAAAACGGCTGGCCGCCCTCGACAAGGCCGGGGCAGGTGCTTTGCCCCGTGGCAGGACTCCAGAAAACGTTGACGTGGTAGAGGCAATTCCCGACTGGCTCGAATTGCTTCTGGCCAAGTACGGCGAAGAATCGTCTATGCTGGCCGGGATCCAACCTGGCCTTCCGGGCGGTCCGCAACTTATAGACTTGAGTTCTCGCCCTGCGAGTGAAGAATCGTCCAGGGTCGCCAGCTTGCTGGATCAGATAGCTGCCGAGGCAGAGGTACGAGAACCCTCAGAGCGACCGGCGACATCGGTGGACTGGGGCGAACCGGCGCGGGAGGAAGATGAAGAGACGGCAGATGAGGCGGCTGATTGGCTCGACCGGACTGCCAAATCAGCCCCACCACCTCCGGTCCCTCCCGTGGAGGAAGAAGTTCCCGATTGGCTAGATGAAATTAGCAAGTTTGAGCCTGAAGCGGAGACTCCGGCGGAAGACGCGGGGGGTGCCGAGTATTCAGCGGCGGAGGAAGAGGTGCCCGACTGGCTTCAGGAATTGCCCCTTCCTCCCCAGCCCTCAGTCGCTGCGTCACCTGAGCCGGCTGCCCCGGAGGGTGAAGTCCCGGACTGGCTGAGGGACCTGGGTGCCGTCGCCCCGCAAGCTGCAGAAACGCCACCTGCCTCCGAGGAAGAAATGCCCGATTGGCTGGAGGAGCTAGTCGCCAAGTCGCCCGTTGCGGAGCCACCGGAGGCTGAAAAAGCGCCCCCTGTAGCTGAGGGTGAAGTCCCCGACTGGCTGAGGGATCTGGATGTGGCAGCAACAGGCGTGGATGCCGAAGAAACCCCTCAGGTGGGGGAAGCTCCTTCCGTCATGCCTGAAATGGAGGTTGCTGAGAGCGATGTGCCCGACTGGCTGGCTAAATTGACAGCTTTGTCGGCGCCAGAAGGGGAGAGACCATCACCTGTCAGTGAAGAGGCAGAGGAAGAGCTGGTGCCGGCTGCTGAAGCTGAGCCATCAGAACTGGGTCTTCCCGAAGTAGAGATGGAACCTCCCCCGAACGCCGAAGAGTATGCGCCGGGCCCTCCCGAAGAAGGGGGCGAAGCTATCGAAGGCTGGTTGCCGCAGGCTCAAGATGAGATTCCCGACTGGCTGCGCGAGCTGGAGGCCGAAGTTGGCCTGCCGGAGCCGCCATCGCCGGAGCCTGAAGCAGCAGCGCCCGCCGAGCCAGAGGCAGAAATCCCGGACTGGCTGCGTGAGATGGAG
>JAHELX010000816.1 GCA_024643945.1 Anaerolineales bacterium | reverse complement strand
GAGATGTCGGGTGGGATCGTGATGGGATTGCGTGTCATTCTTTTGCCAACTAGCATTGCACTCAGCCCCCTTTTCTGATAATGTTCCTGCTCGGTCAGATCGCATGCTCCTCTACGAAGCCCTGCAATTGTCGAGCCGTCGTCGCATCTAATGGCGGGTCCTCGTGTTCGGCCAATAACTGCTGCCAGCGCTGTTGGGCGCGTTGCGTGATGTCTGGCCGGCCACTCGCCATCCATGCTTCCAGTCCCTCTCGAGAGCAGACCTTTGGCTGCCAAAACTCAGTGCGGCAACGCTCCACGGTATGCGGCTCCACCAGGAAATTGCCTCCAGGCCCGACGTTAGCTATCACGTCGTAGGCTAGCGTTTCGGGACTGACAGTGATCCCGCGCCGGAACCGGCGCACCATGCCGCACATTTCATCGTCGAGCACAAATTTCTCGTAGGAGAAAGCCAGGTAAGAGCTGAGAATGCCTGCTGCGTGGAGCACCAAGTCCACTCCGCTGTTGACTGTAGTCAGCAGGCTAAGCATAGACTCCAGGCCAGCCTGAGCATCGGGGCAGTGGGCGTCGGTCAGCGCGCCGCCACTGCGGGACGGCAGCCCATAGTAACGCGCCATCTGTGCAGTCGCGGCCACGACCAGCGCCAGCTCTGGGCTGCCGATGGACAATGCACCTGTTTTCATCTCTATATTGGTCGAGGTGGAACCGTAGATGACGGGTGTACCTGGGCTGATAAGTTGTGCTAAGGTGAGGCCGGCGAGGATCTCCGCGTTTTGCTGCGCCAGCGCGCCAGCCAACGTGATCGGGCCGGTGGAGCCGGCCATAATCAACAAGGCAATGATGACCGGCTGGCGCCAGCGGGCGTACGCCATCAGGGCCTCGATCATCTCTCGGCTGTAGCTCAAAGGACTGAGACTGTTGATCAGCCCGACGGTCACCGGCCGTTCCCCCATCTCCTCACCAAAGAGAATAGATGCCATTTCCATCGTGTGACGCGCGCCCACTTTGCCATGGGTGCTGCCCATAAAGGGCTTGTCGGAATGCACCATACAGGCCTGTAACATCCGCAGGTGAGCCGTTCCCGCCGCCACGTCCCCCGGCTCGACCATCAGATGCCCACTTAAGTCCTGATTGGGCAGAGCGTGGGCCAGCCGCGCCAGGTTGTGGTAGTCTTCCAAAGTCGGGGTGCGCTTACCCACGTCGATATCTACCAGGAAGGGTGCACCGTAGGCAGGCACGAAGACCGGCTCCCCATTGCCCACGGTCACGTTCCGCTCAGGGTTGCGGCCGTGGAGGGTGAACTGCGCGGGTGCCGAATCCACAGCGCTCATCACCTGCTCTTCGTTGAGGTAAATGATGTGACCTTCGGTTTTGATCCCGTGCTCTCTGAATATGGCAATCGCTTCATCATCGGGGAGCCTGACGCCAACATGGGCCAGCAGCTTCATGCTGGTTTGATGGATTTGCTCCACGTCATCGGATGAGAGAATTTCGTTTGCATTGCGGACCATGAGGATTCTCCTTGATGGCACGGGACGGTTGATACCCTGTCAACGGTGATTTGATCCCGCTTTGCGGGATTTGACGAGTAAGAACCAGCGCCGTGGGTCTCAAAATTATCTTCCAATTCCCCAGCCACGGTCCCGAGCGCCCGATGGTCCCGAGCGAAGCCCCCCACGGGGCTGCACAGGGGAAAGCCCCCCCATGGGCTGCACAGGGGAAAGGGGACCTAACTTCGCTCTAAGAACCCAGGAGTGGGGTGCGAACCACCTGGTATCGGACCCCGGAACTACAAAAACAAGCTTCAAATGGATTCTTCTCTCGCCTCAGAGTTACTCAGGCGAAGGCGTCTTTGCCGCGCTATTCACTTTTCAATAACGGCTACCAGAAAATCAGACCGCCGAGGCCGGCGCATACGCGCGCCAGAACCTCGGCGGTTTTTCCTCTACCTACTCAGATCTGCTAATTCTAGACCCGGTTTCCAAAAGTCGAGCTCGGTCATACTCATAAATGGGGCAACAGGACAAATGGAGCGCTGACTTCGATACTCTTCATTTGGCTGCCGCATCGCAGGCCCCCCAGTAAATCTTAAAGCTATTTCTCCTGAGCCTTGTCAGCCGCTGTGCATAAACTAACCAAGTAACCCAACGCTTGTGATACTAAGGGCATAGCATGGCATACTTTTGATATATCAAAAGTATATCAGAAAACCAGGCACGTGTCAAGCCTTTGCGCAAGAATTCCTATGGGAAACAGCTTCGGTAGATCTGCTCGTAGCTTTCCCTGGTCAGGTCACGCGGGTTGCCGATGGTCTGCGGGTCGGCATAGGCCAACTCGACCAGCATTGGGATGTCTTCTTCGGGGATACCCATTTCGGGCAGTGAAGGGATTTCCAGTGTCTCGACCAGACGCGTCACCGACTCCACCGCCAGTTCGGCTGCCTCCCATACGGTCAAGCCCCAGGTATTCTCCCCCATCGCCTGGGCGATGCGAGCGTACTTGTGCGGCTCTCCCAGGTAGTTGTAGGCCATCACCGGCGGCAGGAGGGCAGCGGTGAGGGTGCCGTGCGGCAGGTCGTAGACACCCCCAGCGGTCTGGCTCATGGCGTGGACGGCTCCCGCACTTTCGGTTCCATAGGCCATCCCGGCCAGCATGGCGGCCATGGACATTTTGTAGCGGGCCTCCTGGTTGTGCCCCTGGGCGAAGGCGATGGGCAACCATTGGGCGATGCTCTCAATAGCCCACAGCGCCACAGCATCGGGCCAGGGCTGGGCATAGGCACAAGTGTAGCACTCAATGGCGTGGGTGAGGGCATCGAGTCCGGTGGCCGCCGTGATGTGAGCTGGCAAACCTGTGGTCAGCAGCGGATCAATCAGTGCCACGTAAGGGGCGATCAGCCCGGTCACCCCCGCGTTGAATTTGATTTTTCGCTTCGGATCGGTAATAACCGCCCACAGGGTTACCTCGCTGCCCGTACCGGCTGTAGTCGGAACGGTGATAAGAGGGGGGATGCGCTTGACGATAG
>JAHELX010000815.1 GCA_024643945.1 Anaerolineales bacterium | reverse complement strand
GGCGGCCATGAGCAGGCACTCCACGGCGACCTTCATGCCCTGCGAGAAGCGGTAGAGGGTGTCGCGCACGATCTCCTCCGGGGCGCGCCCGCCGTACTTCTCGGAGAAGGCCGAGCCGACGGTGTCGCCCAGGGCGTGGACCCCGGTGTGAACGACCACGCCTAGCCCGGTCAGTTCGGCTTTGGTCTCGGCTGCCATCGTCCAGCCTTCGCTTTCCCAACTGTGGCAGATGGAGACGGCGATGACCTGGATACCCTCGGGGGCAAAAAGGGCGTGAGCCTGGCGGGCGGTGTCGCCATGGGATGAGGCCACCACGACCTGCTTGATCCCCAGCGCCCGCGCCCGCTCCCGGGCGATCTGGAGCGTGGCCTGGGTGTTGTGGGGGCCGGGTTTTTCGAAAAGGAGTGTCTTGAGTTCCATAATGTCCTCCGTGTTGTCTCCTAACTCATGGTTCTTGCTTCAATGCCTCATACGTCTCCGGCGGCGAAGACTTTTCTCACCCTTCGGTCGGCGTTTTCTGGTATGAGCACGATGAGATGATGGCGGGCGCGGGAGCAACCGACGTAGAGCAGTGAGTTCAGATCATGTTCCTCTTGAGTCAATCGCTGGCCTATTCCGGCCAGGATGATCACGGCGCGCTCCAGCCCTTTGAAGCTATGGATGGTGGTGCAATAGACCTGGCCCGGTTGTGCTGGCAGGGCATCCGTCAACGAGGGCTCGCCGGACAGGCTGCTGCTCAGTAGAACGTCCTTGATGCGCAACAGAGGGGTGAGCACGGCAATCTCGTCAGCCGGGATTTGCTCCTCTTGGGTCAACCGGCCCAGGACGCTCCGCAGCGCAGGCCACAGGTTTTGGACACCGCTGTAGGTGACTTCTTCAACCTGCCGTCCGCGCGGCCCCAAAGCCGTGGGTCGAGTCTCGGCTTTGTAAAATTGCACAACCACCTGGTGGATATTTTGCGTGTTGCGGCAGTTCCTGGTTAGCTGGTAGGGCGAACCCGAGATGGGAAAGTGGCTGTGGGGGACGTAGAGACGCTGATTGTCGTCGAAGAAGATGTACAGGATACCGTCGTCGGGATCACGCAGGAGCCTTTGCAGCGGGAGCCACCAGCCATCTTGAAAATCCTGCCCCTCGTCCACCACGATGGCATCGTAGCCGATGTCCAGGACATCGATAGCTTCCATCAGGGCTTCAGGCAATCCCTGTGCGAAGAAGTGTTGGTCGTCTTCTTTGACCGGTAGCACATGCGCCTGCTGGGCCAACTGGTAGCATAGTTCGTGAAAGTGGACGATGTCCAGATACGGAGATGGTTTCAAGCGATCGCGCAGGTCGGCGGCCAGGTTCTTGTTGAAGCAGGTGAGCAGGACGCGAAACTCCTGGCGGGCCAGGCGGCTGGCCTTTTCGGCAGCCAGCATGGTCTTGCCCGATCCGGCGCAGCCACAGATGGCCGCCCGGCGCTGGCGGTTGAGCAGGTCGAGGATGAGGTACTGTTGCCGGGTGAGGCGGATGAACTGTCCCTGTTCCTGGACAAACTCCCCCCACAGAGCCGGCCGTAGCTCCCAGTCCTTGCCCAAGAGGTCTATCAGGGCCTTGATTGCCTCCTCATCGGAGACAGCATCCTGCTGGGGCGCCTGACCGCGCCAGTAAGCCAGGGCCTGGCTGACCCAGGCCGGCAGATCAGCCAGGCCGATCTGATCCAGGATGATCTGGCGCGGCTCCTTGGGGCCGAGCCAGGCTTCCTGAACCGTCACGTGCGGGAAAGCGACGGCGTGCCCCATGTTGATGCGGCGCCCGGGTCTTTGTGTCTTACGAGCGAGGTGCTCCCGCAAGGCGTGCTTACTGAATCCGGCCTGGCCGAAAGGATCTTTGATATCATAAGTCTGGCCGTTCGGGTCGGTGCTGGTCCATTGCCTGGTGTCTGGGCTATAATGGATGATACCGCCCTTGGCTTCCATGACCAGGATGCCACGCTGGGGATGGGCGATCACAAAATCGGCCTCGCCGTCGCGGGGGCGTCCCTGCCTGTCCTGCGACAGCCATGCGGCGCTATGAAAGACGATGTAATCGTCCTCCAGCCCGTCGCGGAACGCTTCATAGAGCAGCCGCTCGGCGTCGCTCCGGGTGTCTGGGCTGAGTTGGTTGGGAACCATGCGGGCCATATGAGTCAGCGACCTCCTATTACTACAACGGTACATGTCATTCTGAGGAGTGAAACGACGAAGAATCTCGTTTTGTGAGGGCAGATTTCTCTCCAGACACGAGATTCTTCGCTCCCTTCGGTCGCTCAGAATGACATGGCGGCTGAAGTACGCTAGCGCAAAAGCAAGAAGTAGACGAGGGCACCGTGAATCAGGGTGCTGAGAATCAAGATCATCCAGAAGCTGATGTGCCGCACCTTGTGCCAAAAAACGAGCATGCCAGCCCAGCCTCCCAGAACGCCTCCCAGCAGGGCCAGCCCGTGCAGCGTGAGCTCCGGCACGCGCCAGCCCTGGCGCCCGGCCTGAAACTTGTCGAAGCCGTACAGGATGAACGTCGTTATACTCCAGGCTATGAGCCACACCAGGTAGGGATTCCAGCTAGTAGTGGACAGGAGAAAGACGAACAGGATGGCTCCTATGAACAGGGCGATGATAGTGAAGACACGTTGTGTCCTTCCCAATTTCTCCTCCTTTGACTATTACAGATATTTCAGGTCAGAGCGTGCCTGAGAATTCAACTGGACTCTCATTACTTCCCTCATCCGGCGGGGTCGATGTCGTCGATCGCTGCTTCTGCCGCAGGCCTCCATCTTCTACGCATGGGGATCGCCATGAAAGCACCGCCCAAGGCGCTCAGAGTGCCCCCCAGAATGACCCGTATCCACATGCTGATTAGGCCGAATATAAGCGACGACCGAAAGGAACTCTCGGACAATCCTTCATTGAAATATGCCATGAGATTCGCCATGGCTTGAGCCTCCGGCTGCGACTGGCTAAGAACGCCTTGGGTCACCACGGCATGCTCAATATATCTCACCAGGGCCAGCA
>JAHELX010000814.1 GCA_024643945.1 Anaerolineales bacterium | reverse complement strand
CCTGCCGCCGGACAGGGCAAACGTGCCGCCTTTCTGCCCTGCAGCAAGGAAATATTCCCGGTAGGCTCTATGGATGTGAAAGTGGAAGACGGCATGCAGCGCAGGCCGAAGCCGGTCGGGTTATATCTGCTGGAGCGCATGGGGGCAGCAGGTGCAGATCGAATCTTGATGATACTCAGTAAAGAGAAGTGGGACATTCCGCGCTATTTCGGCAACGGCTCAGAGTTCGGTGTGCAAATGGCCTACCTTTTGCAAGAGAATCTGTGGGGCATGCCCTATGCCCTCAACCTGGCGCGCCCGTGGCTGCGAGATGAAACGGTGCTGTTCGGCATGCCTGACACGATTTTTGACCCGGGCGATGCCTTCCAGCAGTTATTAGCAACTCACTCTCGTGCCGCGGCCGACCTTACGCTGGGGCTATTTCCCACCACCGCTCCCGAGCGATTCGGCATGGTGGCCTTCGACGACGCGGGTCGAATGCTGTACACGGTGGACAAACCGGCCCAATCCGAGCTCAGATATATGTGGGGTATTGCCTGCTGGGGACCAGCTTTCACCGATTTCATGAACCAATATCTCCAGGCGCTGGTGCCCCCTGAGCAGGAGGTCGTACTGGCAGGTGTCTTCCAGGCCGCCCTGGAGGCCGGCTTGGACGTCCGCGTGCTGCCGTTTGAAAGAGGGGAGTATATAGACATAGGCACCCCGGAAGCTCTGGCTTATGCTATCGACCGCTTTTCGAAATAATCGGCCCAACTTGCTTTGAGGCTGAAATCAAATGCCTTCGACTGATAACAGTTCTGCGGACAAAATAATCAACACTATGCAAAATCGGGTTTCCATCATCATCGTCAACCTGAACGGCGAGCCTTACCTGGAACGTTGCCTGTCCACCCTGCTGGCTCAAACCTACTCCAACTTCGAAGTGGTCTTGGTGGATAACGGTTCGACCGATAGATCGGTGGCCCTGGTGCGAGAGCGTTTCCCCTCTGTGCGTGTTATCGAAACCGGGCAGAACTTGGGGCTGCCCCGCGCCATCAATGTCGGTATCCGATCCACGGACAGCCATTATGTCGTTACCTTGAACAACGATACCTGGGTGGAGTCCGACTGGCTGGAAGCGTTGGTAGAGGTCATGGAACAGGATCCCCAGATCGGGATCTGTGCCTCAAAGATGCTCTTCGCCCACCGGCCGGACGTGATTAACTCGGCCGGGGTATGCGTGAATCTCGCTGGCATCGCCTGGGACCGGCTGGGCGGCTCTTCAGATAGCGCCCTTGACGACGCTACTCCCCAAGAGGTGTTTGCCGCCTGCTCTGGGGCCGCCCTATACCGGCGCACCATGCTGGACGAAGTAGGCTTGTTCGACGAAGACTACTTTATTTACCTGGACGATGTAGACTTGTCCTGGCGTGCCCGGCTCATGGGCTGGCGCTGCATGGTTGCGCCCCGCTCCCGGGTTTATCACGTTCATTCCGCGACCACCAGCGAAGGTTCACCCTTCAAGAACTTCCTATTGGGGCGCAACAAGGTCTGGACCGTCGTCAAGAATTACCCGGCGCCTCATTTTTGGCTGTACTTGCCTGTCATCCTGTTTTACGATCTGGGCTCAGCGCTCTACGCTCTGATCGCGCGTGGCAATACGGCTACCCTCCGTGGGCGGCTGGCGGCACTACGCAGCCTGCCTGCTCTCTGGCGCAAGCGACGTGCCGTCCAGGCCGGGCGTCGGGTATCTTTTGCCGAATTGTCCGCTCACATGAGTCGCCTGGAAAGCCCGCCGGCACTGCTGCGGCGCTTTCAGCACTTGCGCTCTCTCCCGGTTGTCGCCAGCCGGCTCGATACCTGAACCATGAGCGAACAGCCCACCGTCTCCATCGTCATTATCAACTGGAATGGGAAGAAGCATCTGGCTCGTTGCCTGCCCTCACTCATAGCTCAAACCTACCAGGATTTCGAACTCATCATTGTGGATAACGGCTCCGACGACGGGTCGGTGGCCTTCGTCCGGCAGCAGTATCCCGCAGCTTGCCTGATCGAAAATAGCCAGAACCTGGGTTTTGCCGGCCCCAACAACCAGGGAATTGCTGTTGCCCGTGGACGGTACATCGTCACCTTGAATAACGATACCGAACTGCCGCCTGACTGGCTGCACGCCCTGGTCGCGGCCGCCGACGCTCGCCCTGAAATGGGAGCTTTTGCCTCCCTCATCGTGTTCGATGACCGGTCCACGATGATTGACTCGGCTGGCCTCTCCGTCTCGCTGGCGGGGATCGGCTGTCAGAACCGGATGGGAGAAGATGCGCGCCGGGTGCGGGAGCCGGAAGAAGTGTTTGGTGTGTGTGCCGCCGCTGCGCTCTATCGCCGGGAATTGCTGGACGACGTGGGCCTGTTCGACGAGGACTATTTTGCTTACTACGAAGACGTTGACCTGGCCTGGCGAGCCCGCTTGCGCGGTTGGCGCGCGATGCTGGTCCCTCAAGCCGTGGTTTATCATATCCATTCCGGCACAAGTGGCAGAAGTTCTCCTTTCAAGGAGAGGTTGGTAGCCCGCAATCTGGTCTGGACCAGGCTAAAAAATTACCCGTTTCCGGCCTGGCTGCTCTTCTTGCCGCTTATCCTGGCTTACGATATAATAAACGCTTGCCCGCCATTGCTGCGAGGCGATCCATTTCCTTTGTTGGGACGCTGGCAAGGGATACGGCACGCTTGCGTGGCCTTGAATAAGCGTCCAGCCATCCAGGACGGACGCGTAGTCTCGTTTTGGCACATGATGCCTTTGATGCGCTGTTTCAAGCGGCCTTTCGGCGGCTGGCTGGCGCGGCGCAAGACCGGGCGCCTGTAGGCGAATTTCCCAAACTGAGGTATGCACACGTCACCTCGTCTTTTGATTATCAGTCAGGATGCTATAGCCAGCTATATGGCTGGCCCACCTATTCGCTATTGGGAGTGGGCAACAGCCCTGTCCGATTCTCTGTCCATAACCTTGGCGGTGCCATCTGCTTCAAAGGACGTACAACCTGCTGGCTTCGA
>JAHELX010000813.1 GCA_024643945.1 Anaerolineales bacterium | reverse complement strand
ATACATTGCTCTGTTGACTGAAGATGGAACACAGAATGACCTGGTGTTTTTGGAGCCGGGCGGACTGGCTTGCACGGCTGACCCGACGCTTCCCATGCCTGTGCGCGGCCTGCGGGAAGCGGTTTACCGTAGTGGCAAAACAGTCTATGATAACAACTTCCCCCGGAGCGAGTGGACGAGATTTTTGCCGGAAGGGCATGCCAGCCTGGATAACGTTCTATTTGCTCCGCTGATGATTAAGGGAATTGTGGTCGGCTTGTTGGGCCTTGCCAACAAACCAGGCGGTTTCACTGACCATGATGCGCGCATGGCCTCGGCATTCGCGGAGCTGGCTGCGATTGCCCTCTTCAATAGCCGGACTCTGGAATCGCTGCAGAACAGTGAGGGACGCTTTCGCTCCGTAGCCCAAACCGCCTGCGAGGCCATCATCAGCGTTGACAGCCGGGGGAACGTCGTTTTCTGGAACAACGCGGCGGAGACCATCTTTGGCTACTCGGCGGATGAAGCCATCGGCAAGCCACTTACCTTGATAATGCCCGAGCGCTTCCACATGGCTTATCAAGATGGCATACATCGGCTGGTTTCGACCGGAAAATCTCATATGCTTGGCAATACAGTCGAGATGGCTGGACTTAGAAGAGACGGCCGCGAGTTTCCTATGGAACTTTCCCTTTCGACCTGGAAGGTCAGAGAGGAGATGTTCTTTACTGGGATCGTCCAAGACATCACCCGGCGCAAGCGGTCAGAGTCAGTACTTCGGGTCTCCCGGCGCTTTCTCGCAATCGCGAATCGGCACACTGAGATGGAGCCTCTACTCAAAGAATTTGTGGCGGAGGTCCAGAGCTTCACCAGTTGTGCCGCGGTAGGGGTGCGTCTCCTGGATGAGGGAGGCAATATTCCCTACCAGGCCTACGAAGGCTTCAGCCAGAGGTTCTACGAATCAGAAAGCCCTCTTTCGCTTAAATCAGACCGATGCATGTGCGTCAACGTTATCAAGGGAGCGACGGATCCCAAGCTGCCGTTTTATACGGAAGGTGGTTCCTTCTACATGAACGGCACCACGCGCTTTCTGGCCACGATCTCAGAAGAGGAGAAAGGACAGACCCGCAACGTGTGCAACCGGGTAGGATATGAGTCGGTGGCACTGGTTCCGATCCGCTTGGGAGAGCGCATCCTGGGGTTGATACACGTGGCCGATCCTCAGGAGAACATGGTCCCCCTGGAGATGGTGGAGGTGCTGGAACGGGTAGCGCTGCAACTGGGCATAGCCCTGCAGCGGGTGCAGGCAGAGGATGCGCTGCGAAAAGCTCACGACGAGTTGGAGCGGCGGGTCCAGGTACGAACTGCAGCGCTGGCAAAAGCCAACGAGGAATTGCAGGCCGAAATCACCGAGCGTAAGCGGGTAGAGGAACAACTCCGTCTTCAGACCACAGTAGCCGAGGGTCTGGTCCAGGCGACGCTGGCCCTTAACAGCAGCCTGGACCTGGACGAAGTGCTGGACTGCATCCTGGAGCAGACCCAGCGCGTCATCCCTTGTCGTGCCGTCGCCGTGATGCTGATGAAAGACAAAACCATATATCTTACTCGTCATCGCGGCTTCGAGGATGTGCCCGAGGCCTGGGATACCCCGGAAACAGGCTTTCCCCTGGATGCATTTGCCTTACTGAAAAACAGGACGTCTTACCAGCCAGCCCTGATTGCGGACGCGCCCAGTGACCCTGGATGGCGCTACGCTCCCGGTTTTGAATGGGTAAGATCTTATGCGGCCGTTCCCCTGCTTGCGGGGGAACGGATCATCGGCTTTTTGAGTCTCTTTAGCGACCGGCCCGGGTCTTGCAGCCAGCAGATGGCTGACCTTCTAAAAGCCTTTGCTGCCCACGCTGTCGTGGCTATCCAGAACGCCGGGCTGTATGAAGCCGAACTGCGTGCTCGTCACACCGCCGAGACCCTGTCTGCTGCCAGCCTGGCCCTCACCCAGACGCTCGATCTGGATATTGTGATGAATACACTATTGGATTACCTGGGCCGGCTGGTCCCTTACGACAGCGCCAGCGTCATGCTGCCACAGGATGAAACGCACCTTGCCGTGCGCGCTGTTCGCGGGTACGAAGGTTGGACTGATCCCCAAGAGGTCCTGACCATAACCCTCAGTGCCCAGGCCAGCCCCCACATCGGGACGTTGCTCACGCAGCAAAAGAGTATCTTGATCCCGGATACCCGCGACTATCCTGAGTGGGAGCATCGCGCTGGTACGGAACACGTGCGCAACTGGCTGGGTGTGCCGATGGTCGCTGGCGACAAAGTCATCGGAGTCTGCGGGCTGGACAAGACCGAACCGGGGTTCTTTACCCAGCAGCACCTTCAATTGGCACAAGCACTGGTCGGCCAGGCAGCAGTTGCCGTTCAAAATGCGTGGCTGTTCGAGCAGGTGCGTGCCGGGCGCGAGCGGTTGCAAACTCTCTCCCGGCGGTTGGTGGAGGTGCAGGAGAGCGAGCGGCGTTATATCGCTCGCGAACTCCACGACGAGGCAGGCCAGGCTTTGACATCTCTCATGGTCGGCCTGCGCCTGTTGGAACGCGAAGCGCAGCAGCCGGAGGCCGTTGTCGCCGGAGTGGCCGAGTTGAAGCGCATGGTGAATGGTGTGTTAGAAAACCTGCATCGGCTGGCCATGGACCTGCGGCCGGCCAGCCTGGATCACCTGGGGCTGGTGGCCGCGCTGCGCCAATACGCTGAAGCGGTCAGCGATCAGCATGGCCTGGTGGTGCAATTCGAAACGGTAGGATTTCGTGACCGCCTACCGCCCGATGTGGAGTCGTCCATTTACCGCATGGTGCAGGAAGCGCTGACCAACGTGATTCGCCATGCCCGAGCCACGCGCGTGGACGTGCTCCTCGAGCAGCGCGACAACAAGCTGGTGGTGATCGTAGAAGATAATGGCGTTGGCTTTGACCCGACGGCGGTCATGCAAAATGGACGCCTGGGCTTGTTTGGCGTGCGCGAGCGGGCTGAGATGTTGGGCGGCAGGCT
>JAHELX010000142.1 GCA_024643945.1 Anaerolineales bacterium | reverse complement strand
CGTTATGTCCTGGCTGCGGTGGGCCATGGGCTGTCCGGAGCAAGCCCTGGCGCGAAGCCGAGAAGCCATGGCGCTGGCCCGGGATGTCTCACATCCTCTTAGCCTGGCTTTGGCCCACCAGTATGCCGCCACACTGCATATGTTCCGCCGCGATTGGCAGACGACGCAGGCGCTGGCGGAGGCCGGCGTTCGTCTCTCAACCGAGCATAGGCTTCCGTATTGGGTCTCAGGCGGGCTTGTCTGCCGCGGCTGGGCACTGGCTGAGCAAGGCCAAATCGAAGAGGGCATGGCCCAGATACGCCAGGGCGTCGCTGGTCTACAGGCCACGGGGACTGAGTTGTTGGCACCCTTTGGCTTGGCCGTGCTGGCCGAGGTGTGTGGCAAAGCGGGCCACGTGGAGCAAGGACTGACCGCTTTGGACGAGGCCCTGGCCACAGTGAAGCGCACTGGGGAGCGCCTTTTCGAAGCGGAAGTTCACCGTCTCAAGGGAGAGTTGCTACGAGCGAAGCGTCGTGCCGTGCAGGCGGTACAGGGGCAGGGCGAGGTTGAGTCTGAGGTTGAGGCTGAGGCTTGTTTTCGCCAGGCCATCGAGGTAGCTCGCCAACAGAGTGCCAAGTCATGGGAATTGCGGGCGGTGATGAGTTTGTGCCGCCTGTGGCACTCCCAAGGATCGCACGGCAAACGAGAAGAGGCCCGAAAGCTGCTCGCGGAGGTTTACGGCTGGTTCACCGAGGGGTTTGACACCGCTGACTTGAAAGAAGCCAAGGCACTGCTGGAAGAGTTATCGTGAATTCTGTCTTGTAGAATTTGCCTCCAAACTGAAATGCACCCGAATTCGCACTGTACTGGTCAACGTCAGAAACTGGCATGATATAGTAGCGTAAGACACGTACCTGGGAGGGGAAGCAATGAGCTCGTTCGATCAGCAGCCAGTAGATTGCTTCGTCTGTCGCAAACATCGAGGAGACTTCACGATACCAGGGGGCGCCATCTACGAAGATGATTGGGTCTACGCGGGGCACGCCCAGATTCGTGAGGGGCAGACTACCGCTTACCTCGGATACCTGATGGCAGAGCCCAAGCGGCACGCTCCGGGGCTGGCAGATTTGAGCGATGTCGAGGCCCAGGCGCTGGGGTTACTGGTGGCCCGTCTCAGCCGGGCGCTGCAGGCCAGCGAGGGCGCCGAGCACGTCTATGCCTTCGTCTTGGGTGACCTGGTGCCCCACCTGCACATTCACGTCGTGCCGCGTTACCCTGGCGCTCCACGCGAATACTGGGGCGTGCATGTCGATGACTGGCCCGATGCTCCCCGAGGCGGTCCGGAGGAGATGGCAGCCCTGTGTGCACGCCTTCGGGCCAGCTTGGAGGGAGAAATGACTACCCGGAGCTGACCGGAGCGGTATGAAAGGCGACTTTCTGGTATAACTGTACTGAGGCTTCGCTCTTACCCTTTTACGGCTCCGGCCGTCAGGCCGCTCAAGATGTAGCGTTGGAAGAGGAGTGCCAACAAGACAGGGGGGATGGCTACCAGGACGCCGCCTGCCATCATGGCGTTGATATCCGTCACGTAGCGGCCGACAAACTCAGAGATTGCCACCGGCGCAGTTTTGGCAGCCAGGCTGTTGGTAAAGATCAAGGCATAGAAGAATTCATCCCATGCCAGCAAGAACACGAACAGCCCGGTGGAGATCAGACCGGGGGCAGAAATGGGCATAATGATCCGGAAGAGGATTTCCAGGCGCGAGCAGCCGTCAATGCGCGCCGCCTCTTCCAGTTCAATCGGGATGGTTTGAAAGAAAGCCGCCATGAGCCAGATCGCAAAGGGCAGGGAAAAGGTCAGGTAAGTTATGATCAGAACGATAGGCTTGTCGACCAGTCGAAAACGGGAGGCCAGGATGAAAAGAGGGACGACCAGCGAGATTTCTGGAATCATGCGCGTGCCCAGGATGCCCAGCAAAACAGTCTGGTTGAGGCGAAAAGAGATGCGCACCAGCGCATAAGCCGCCAGCGCTCCCACCGCCAGGCAGATCACCGTGACCGCTGAGGCCACCTTGAAAGAATTTACCAGCGTGATCGCCATCGTCCTGGAGATCTCAGAAGAAGACGCGCTCGGAAAGAAAATGTCCAGGTAGTTCTTAAATGTCGGATTCTGGGGGACCCAGTGCGTGGGCACGGCCAGGAGCTCGGACCGCGTGGATATGCTGGCACTCAGCAACCAGAGGATGGGAAAGTAAATAAATGCAATCAGCGGAAGGGTGAGAGCAAATAATACCAGGCTACGCAAGAACTTTCGAAAACGCATTACTGGCTCTCCTCAGCAGGACGATAAAGGAAGTGGATATACACAAACGCCATGGCTATGGTGAAGATCGAGATCAAGAAAGACAGGGCTGCACCGCTCCCCAGTTTGCCATACGAGAAGGTCTCCAGGTAAGTCAGATAAGTAATGGTGATGGTTCCAAAGGCTGGCCCACCGCGGGTGATGATGTAGACAATGTCAAAGACCCGGAAAGCGTCCACAGTGCGGACGATGAGCGCCACCAGGATCGCCGGTCGCAAGAGCGGCAGCCGCACATACCAGAAACGCTGCCAGGCGTTGGCACCGTCCGCAGCGGCCGCTTCCTCCAGCTCGAGCGGCAGGGTCGCCAGGGCCGCCTGCAGGATCAGGGCCACAAAAGGGAATACGTGCCAGATATCCGCCAGGATCACCAGGTTCATGGCCAAGGCTGGTTTCACCAACCATACGACATGATGCTTAATCACTCCCAATTGCATCAGCAAGCCGTTCAGTGCACCGAAATCGGCGTCATAGATCCAGCGCCACATCGAACCGTTAACAATAGTCGGAAATGCCCAAGGAATGATCAGACTGAGGCGCAAGAATTGCCAGCCCGGGGGACGGGAATGTATCAACTGGGCGACCGCCAGTCCTAAGACGAGTTCTAGCCCCACGGAAACGAGGGTAAAGTAGAACGTCCGGCCGATGGTTGCCCAGAAAACCGGGTCTGAGAGCATCTCCCAATAATTGCCTAATCCCACAAAAGTCCTGGGCAGGTTGATTCCGGAAGACACTTCAAAGAAACTCAAGTAAAGGGTTGTCAGGATCGGCTGAAGAGTGATCCCCAGAATAATAATCAAACTGGGTGCCAACAGCAGCCATGCAACGCGAGCGTCTTGCTGGCGCAAGGAAGGCTTGACGAGATGCCGGAGTCTCGACGATTTTTGCATAGGTTTCCAGTGACGGGGATAGGGGGGTGGATTTGCCGCGGACCCGCGGCAAATCCACCTTTAGAGCCGTAAGTATACTACTATTTGCTGGCTAGTTCAACCCACTTGGCGGCGGCGGCGTCAAGCGCATCTTTCGGGGCCTTCTGGCCGGTCAATGCCTGTTGCAAAGCCAGTTGGAGTGCTACCGAGCCTTCCGCGTAGTAAGGGATATTGGGGCGGAGGACAGCGTACTTAAACTGCTCCTCGAAGATCGGCACGGTGACTGCGCCACCTTTTGTGGCGCTTTCCAGCTTAGTCAGGTTATCACCCTGATACGCGGTCGACCAGACGGGCAACATGTTGGATGAATACTTCATCTGGATAGGCTCACTGGTCAGGAACTCCAGGTATTTCCAGGCTGCGTCCGGGTTCGGCGAGGTGGCCGTAATAGAGAAACCGGTCGAGCCATCCACAGAGGCGCTCTTGAGCGTCCCTGCTACGCTCTGAAACACCGGGATAGTCGTGATGCCGACCTTGCCCATGACCTGAGATTGATCCGCAGCAAAGTTCGAGGTGTCGTACGCGAAGAGCCAGTTCAAGGAGAAAGCGGCTTTGCCCTCATCCATAACGTCGAGGACATTATTCTCCAGGTCGGATGGCGAGGCCGGATTGCTCAGGCCATCATCGATGGTCTTTTTCATCCATGCCAGAACCTCAACGCCCTTAGCGTCGTTGAAGACAGGTTTGCCGCTGTCGTCCAGGAATTTACCGCCGTTTCCGTACAACAGAGCGGTGAAGTCGCAGATCGAAGCTTCCGCCTGGGCCCAGGACCAGACGATCGGATACTCGACCAGACCTTTGTCCTTGATGGCTTTAGCCTGGGTGAGCAACTCCTCCCATGTCGCCGGCGGATTATCAAAGCCAGCCTGTTTCAAGAGATCCGTATTGTAATAAAGGTACTTGGTGTCCAGCAGCCAGGGCATGCCGTACGCCTTGCCGTTACGGGTAACGACGTTCCAGGCCGTGGGGAAGATGTTCTGGCGCTCGTCGGGCGTGACCCTGTCGGTGACGTCCGCCAGATAGCCAGCTTTGACAAATTCGTCATACCAGATGACGTCCACCATGATCACGTCGTAGGCGGGCGGGCTGGCAGCCATGCCGGTGACGATCTTGTCATGCACCTGCTCGTAAGGGACGTAGGCCATTTCGACCTTGATGTCGGGATTAGCCGCCTCAAATTCCTTGGCCACCTCGTCAAATTGGGAGGTGGACATGGCCGCCTGATCCATGGTTATGACGTGGATGGTTACAGGACTCGCGGCGGGCTGGGCAGCAGGTTGTTGAGTTGGGACCTCCGTTGTTGCGGGCTGGGCCTGGCAGCTCACCACACTGATGGCCAGAACGAGGATTGAAATCCATAGGCCAGTCTTATATATGGTTTGCATGGTTCTCCTTCCTTTCTAAGAAGCTGTCTGAAAAGTCGTGGGGTGGGCTTTTGAGCCCGCCCGGACAGCCTGGAAAGGCTGCCCCACGACAGCCTGGAAAGGCTGCCCCACGGTGGGATGGGCTTTTCCCCAGAGGGGACCTATGGGCTAGCCCGCCTGAGCAGCCTGGAAAGGCTGCTCCACGCTATTTTTCAGGCACGCTCTAAATAAAGAGGCAAACAGGGACTAAGACGGGAGTCAGTTGTAGATCGCCGGGCATTCACCTCCTTTCTAACCGAAATAATCGGTCATTCTGAAACAGAGGAAATCGCACGCCAACCACACTTACAGAATACAATTATGAAAGTTTATTTACGACGTAGTAATTTTCCGTATTGTGAAGCACATTGGTGACAGCGCCCATGGCCGCCGCGCGTAAGCCCAGGTTCGAGACCACCAGTTTCGGCGGCGTTGGTATGACGCCATCGATACGTTGCAAAATCGGTTCCACCAGCAGGTCGGCAGAACGCGCCACCCCTCCGCCCAGCACGATTAACTCCGGATCGAAGAACACACTCAGATTGGCAATGGCAATTGCCAGGTAATCCACGACCTCATCGATGATAGACCATGCCCAATCTTGCTTTTGCCGTGCAGCTTCGAAAACATCCTCAGCCAACACGTTATCCGTAGGGGTTACAATGGGGTCAGATTTCAAGTAGTTTCGGGCGCGTTCGGCGATGCCGGTGCCTGAAGCTACGCTTTCTAATGCACCAAAATCTAAATGGTTTTCCCCTAAAAATTCGCACCCGGGGACCATATGACCAATCTCGCCGGAGGCCTCGTTCGCACCGCGGTACAATGCGCCGTTGATAATAATGCCAGCCCCAATGCCGGTGCCAATGGCCACCAGGACCATGTTCTGCACGTTCTGCCCTGCCCCGAACCAGAGCTCCCCCAAGGCCGCCAGGTTCACATCGTTATCCACGGTGATCGGCAGGTCGTAACGCTCAGCCAGCCTGTCCTTGAGGGGGAAGTCTTTCCAGTTCAGAGTGTAAGCCCATTGTACGATCCCCTTTTGGTGCAGGGTAATGCCCGGCACTCCCACGCCAATCCCGCGCACCCGCCGCCCTTCCAGCCTGGGACTGGCGAGTAAAGCGTCGATCAGGGTAACCAGGCAGTTATAACTCTCCTCACCCGACGTGGCATGACGGGCGATGGTCACTTCATCAATGATATTGCCTCCCAGGTCTGAAATGGCACCGTACATTTTGGTCCCGCCCATATCTACCCCGAGGACGACATATCCAGCGGCGTTGAATTCCAGGAGCGGCCGGCGGCGCCCGCCGCTCCATTCGGTGTCGCCCTGCAGGCGGACAAACCCTTCTTCGATCAAACTATCCACAATGCGCATGACGGTCGGCAGGCTGACACCCAGCCTTTTGGCAATGACAGTGCGCGAAATGGGGCCTTCCCGGCGGATGATTTCCAGGATTGCCGACCGGTTAATGTCGCGCATAGCAGAACTCGTGATGGTGAGCGGATAACCCATAGACCCTCGTGAAGGTGATACTGCGTGGGATAGTTACTTTCGTAATGTAATACTTACTTTCAATGAGTAAGTATATCATATTTCATGGCAAAAGTCAACCCCCTTTTCTGATTAGGACGAGGAGGTGCAACGCACTTCTCCCAAGCGCAAAAGTGCGTTGCACCTTCAGCCAAGCGGCCAAATTTGGAATTGCTGAAACAGAGGATTGACGACCGTTCTCATTGT
Source organism: Anaerolineales bacterium (assembly GCA_024643945.1). The sequence goes on along the minus strand of JAHELX010000142.1, from coordinate 4,922 downwards.
GAGTATACTGTAATATATGCACCTACTGTTTTGACAGCTTTACGTTACCGACTGTGACTATTTCTGCTTCCAAGAAGAGTTGAAAGAACTCCATCCATCCTTCATTGCTGCCAACGGTGTGGTACCTCGCATAGCCTAGTAGCCCTCAAAGACTGGACACAACAAAGGGCCGATACGATATAATCAAAGCCATATCCTGCCCAAAATTCACCAGACGTCGGTTCATCCATATATTTTATCTCCACATCAGGGATTGTTTTTAACCCTGTTAGTGAAAACGGGAACGATAACAGAATTTGAAGCTACATTGGGAGAAATTCAGCTAATGACCCCTTAAGGAGTGGTGATATGCTGTATAAAGTCTTTCTCGTCGAGGATGAGATTGTGGCCAGAGAGGGCATTCGAGACAACGTCGACTGGAAGGCCCACGGGTTCGAGTTCTGCGGTGAAGCTCCTGACGGCGAAATAGCCTTGCCCCTCCTTCAAACGGTCCAACCCGATGTTCTGATTACCGACATCAAGATGCCCTTTATGGATGGGTTGCAGCTATGCAAAATCGTGCGAGAACGTATGCCACAGACAAAGATCATTATTCTCAGCGGGCATGATGAGTTCGAGTATGCTCAAGAAGCGATCACACTGGGGGTTATGGAGTATCTGTTAAAGCCTGTTGGTGTGCAGGATTTGCATAATGTCCTCCAGAAGATCAACTCACAGCTTGACCTGGAGAGAAAAGAAAAAGAAAAGCTGCAAAGGTTGCGGGATCAGGTTGAAGGTAACCGCGCCATTCTCAGAGAAAGGTTCCTGCTTAAGTTGGTGATGGGGGCAGTTTCATCCCTGGAGGCCATTGAGAAAAGTGAATTGTTGGGCATAGACATCCTCGCCAAATGTTACCTGCTCGCTGTGATTAAAGTTGAACTGTGCGGCACCCCGGAACAGTTTGACTATTACGAATATCAGCAAGTCCAACGAATTATATCGGACCTGGTGGGAAACAACCCAGATGTTTTTTTGCTAAAAAAGGATATGGAAGAGTTGATATTGGTCGTGAAGGGAAACACGCTTGAATATCTACAAGAAGAGACGGAGTTTCTCTTAGAGCACATTAAACGAGAGGTGAAAAGGACAAAGTGTAAACTAACCATCGGGGTCGGGACCTCCAAGAACCGAATCACCGAACTCTACAAATCTTTTATCGAGGCATTGGCAAACTTACAAAATGCAACCGACGAAAATCAACATACGGGTCCCAACAGCGGCGCTGATAAAGCAGGATTGCTCAAGGTGGACAAGTTGGCTGTTGAGAACTATCTGAAATGTGGGATCAAGAAGGAGTTTGACGATTTCTTTGATGCTCATATTCGGCCACTGGGTGAAACGGCGCTCAGATCGTACATTGTCAAGAATTACATCGTGATGGACATTGTCCTGGCCACGGCGCAATTTGTAGATGAACTGGGTGGAGACATTGACCAGGTTATCCCGGAGATTAATCATATTGAAGACCTGTTAATGAACATCAAAACCGTTGAGCAAATCCGGGAACAAACGGAAAAGATCCTGGCCAGCGCCCTGGCCTTTAGAGATGGCCAGACGAGCAGTCGATATGTAGCCATGATCCAGCAAGCCAAAGAGTATATTGACAACCACTATATGGACCCAGATATATCCCTCAATGAAGTGTCCGCCCAGGTTTATCTCAGCCCCAGCCATTTCAGTGTCGTGTTTAGCCAGGAAACCGGCGAGACCTTTAAAGAATATCTGACCGGGATCAGGATCCAAAAGGCTAAAGAATTGCTGCGGATGACGATTTTAAAATCCTGCGAGATTTCCCTTCAAGTCGGATACAACGACCCGCATTATTTTAGCTACGTTTTTAGAAAAAACACCGGGCTGTCGCCAACAGAATTTCGATTACAGGCCCGGGTAGAATTAGGAAAATAACAGATAGAGTTGGACCTGTGCCGAAGCGGACTGTAGGAGTCAGAAATGACAAGAAGCGCGTTCAGTATTGATTTTAGGGACCTGCTTACCAAAGTGGGCCTGAAAACGAGTTCAACCTACAAAGTTTTACTCCGTTCTACTGGCGGAGTGGCCGACTTTCTAGCAGGAATCAATTTATCTATCCGGGCCAAGATCTTGCTATCCCTTTGCAGCGTGATTTTAATGATGGGCACAACCAATGCCCTGCTGATGCTGCGCGTGCTGCACTATAACCGCCAATATGATGCCATCATTACCAACATCACTACCGCGAACAGTATCAGCGGGTACATCAAGCCGGCCATTGATACCGAAATGTGGAATATCGTGGCCGGGAAGACTGAGTTCAAGGATGGCAAACAGTACGAAATCATTAACGACGTGAACAGCAAATTGCGCTGGATGATGGATAACACCAACTCAGACGAGGCCAGGATCAAGCTTGAGGTCATTCTCAGGACCATGAATACACTCACTCACTACGTGGATCTGATGGGAGAGCAGATTGAACGCAAGAGCAAGGTGGCTGAGAATGAGCAAGTCTTAGAGAATATCCGAGGGGTCTCATCTGTGGTTGAGGAGGTTATCCAGGATTATGTGCTGTTCGAGATGCAGCGGACGGAAAAGCAATATCAAGAAATGCACGCAGGTTTTCCTCGCTGGGTGACTTCTTATGCGCTACTGATGTTGGGCGCAATCATCTTTTCGGTTATGGCGGCCTGGGCCATTTCCAGGAGCATCTACATCCCCATCAAAAAATTGCATAACGTGACCACCACCATCACCAAGAACGACCTGCAAGCCCTGGTAACCAGTGACAATGTGGATGAAATTACAGAGCTGGGCATGAGTTTTAACATCATGATCGGAAAGATCAGGGAGCTATTGGATGCCAAGATCAAGGAACAGGAAAGTCTTAAAAAGGCCGAACTAAGAGCGCTTCAAGCACAAATTAACCCCCACTTTCTTTACAACACATTGGACACAATCATTTGGATGGCAGAGGCCAAAAAGACCGATCAGGTTATCGAGATCGTCAGGGCGCTATCGAGTTTCTTCAGAATCAGCCTGAGCAAAGGTAAAGATTGGATTACAGTTGGGGAAGAGATCGAACGGACCCGGAGCTACCTGACTATTCAGAAGATGCGCTACAGAGATATTCTGGATTATAAGATTGAGGTAGATGAGGAAGTATTGGATAACACGATATTGAAGCTAATCCTGCAGCCCCTGGTTGAGAATGCGCTGTATCACGGTATTAAAAACAAGAGAAACGGCGGCACCATCACGGTGCGTGCCAGGCAAAAGAACGGAAACGAGGTTTTGCTCGAAGTAGAAGATGACGGGATCGGGTTCACTCCCGAAAAACTGGCTCAGGTTCAGATTGAGCTAAGTGATAATTCTGATGAAATCAGGTTAGAAAGCGGGTTTGGTGTTGATAATGTTAACAAGAGGATCAAGCTGTATTACGGAAAACAGTACGGCCTTTCAATCAAAAGTGAATACAACGCCGGAACTTGCGTAACCCTTATGATTCCTGCAAAGAAAGATGTTATCATCGAAAAATAATCAACTTTTATCAAAAAAAATCCCCATTGGGGTTAGAGGGTAGCCATGAGAAGGTCGTCTTTAGCCATATTGTATCTGGCTGTGGTACTGGCCGCGCTGATCTTTGCCGTAGCTGCGTGTGGGACCAGATCCACTCCCGAACCGCCCACGCCACCCACTCAAGGCAAGAAGTCCTATGGAGACCTGGTGGTAGGCTTTTCCCAGATTGGCGCCGAAAGCGAGTGGCGAACCGCCAACACGGCATCCATCAAAGGAGAAGCCGAGCGATTAGGGGTGGAATTAAAGTTTTCGGACGCGCAGCAAAAGCAAGAGAATCAAATCAAAGCCTTGCGCTCCTTCATCGCCCAGCAGGTGGATGTGATCGGTGTATCCCCGCTCATGGAAACGGGGTGGGAAGCCGTTTTTCAGGAAGCCAAAGATGCCGGCATTCCGGTTATTCTGGTTGACCGCCGCGCCGACGTCCCCGAAGACCTCTACGCCACCCACCTTGGCTCTGATTTCGTCGAGGAAGGCAGAAATGCCGCCCGGGTGATGGCGAAACTGCTGAACGGCAAAGGCAATATCGTCGAATTGGTAGGTACAGTAGACTCTGCACCAGCTAATGACCGCTACAAAGGATTCAGAGAAGTCCTGAAAGATTATCCAGACATGCAGATCATCGCTTCCGAGTCCGGTGATTTCACCCGGGCCAAGGGTAGGGAAGTGATGGAGGGCTTTTTGCAGCGCTACGGCGACCAGATTGACGCGCTGTATTCCCACAATGACGATATGGCCATTGGCGCCATCCGGGCGATTGAAGAATATGGCCTGAAGCCTGGCCACGACATCAAGATCGTTTCGGTTGACGCCATCGGGGACGCCTTTAGAGCCATGATTGATGGCAAATTGAACGCAACGGTCGAGTGCAACCCGCTGCTTGGGCCGCACTTCTTTGAGTTGGCGCTGAAAGTGGTCAACGGCGAGCCGGTTCCCAAGTGGATCCCATCCCAGGAGGGTGTTTTTTATCCAGATAACGCAGCAGAAATCCTGCCCACCCGCAAATACTAGCCTTTGCTGTAGTGCTAACCTGGATTTATACAAAGTTGAGGGCGGCTTGTGACTGGCACAAGCCGCCCTCAACTTTGTATAAATCCAGGTAGATTTCTCGCCTTTGGCTCGAAATGACATGGGGGCGCAGGGTAGATTTCTCGCCTTTGGCTCGAAATGACATGGAGGTGTAGGGTAGCCAGTGATCGAAAGATAATTAACCTCTGTCAAAAGAACCCCCCTCTTTTTGGCGCGAGTGTCCTTCCGGGAAGGACAACGAAATATAAATACCAACCTATTCCCAATCAAAACTCATTGATGTTTACTTGATTAAGATGTACTCT
>JAHELX010000141.1:3289-11343 GCA_024643945.1 Anaerolineales bacterium | reverse complement strand
TGTTCACAGCGACCAGTGGCGCTACGAGCGGGGGTACTCCGTCTACGATCCCGGCCGGGCCGGCATCGCTTCAGAAGATGCCGACCACACCATAGATCAGCAAGTGCGGGCCGTACGGCGAGGCTGGTTACCCTTCTTCCCTCAGTTCGACAAAAACCCGTTGGAGTTGGTGAAGGAGGCTCAGGAGGATGGCGCCAGGACCGACCAGGAGATTGTGAGTTACGTCGTCCAGCAACTTGCAGCCGGCGAGCTTAACTTTGCCGTGGAAGACCCCGACGCCCCTGAGAATTGGCCCAGGGTCTGGTTCATCTGGCGGGCCAACGCCATTGGGTCGTCGGCCAAGGGGCACGAGTACTTCCTCAAACACTACTTGGGCACTCACACCAACGCAGTGGCCCCAGAGTTCGCCCAGGGCTACGTGCAGGAGGTGCGCTACCGTAAAGAGGCTCCCACCGGCAAGCTCGACCTCGTGCTGGATCTCGACTTCCGCATGAGCACTACCGCGCTCTACGCTGATCTGATTCTGCCTGCGGCCACCTGGTACGAGAAGGACGACCTCAACACCACCGACATGCACTCCTTCTTGCACCCCATGCAGGAGGTGGTGCCCCCAGCATGGGAGTCCAGGAGCGACTGGGAGATTTACAAGGCCGTAGCCAGGCAGGTAAGCGAGCTAGCTAAGGTACACCTGCCCGAGCCGGTTAAGGACGTGGTAATGCTGCCTCTGGCGCACGATACGCCGGATGAACTGGCCCAGCCCGAAGTACACGACTGGAAGAGGGGCCAGGCAGAACCGATTCCCGGCAAGACCATGCCCAAGTTTCGCGTCGTGGAGCGGGATTACGTCCACTTATACGAGCGCATGGTCTCCCTGGGCCGGGGTGTGGCCGAAAACGGGATCAAAGCCCACGGCATCACCATCCCCGCCGCCGACTTCTACCAACAACTCCAGTCGCGGCAATCCCAGCGCTTACCGGGCAAGGAAGAAACGCCTTACCCATCGCTCGAGACCGCCCGCCAGGTGGCCGAGGCCATCCTATTGCTGGACCCGGCTTCCAATGGCGAACTTGCCTACCGCGCGTTTAAGGCGGAGGAGGAAGAGACCGGCGTGAAGCTCACCGATCTGGCCGAAAATGCCCGCGCGGTGCGTTACAGTTTCAGTGACCTCGTCGCACAGCCCCGTCGCGTCCTGACCACACCCACCTGGTCAGGCATCGTCGGCGACGGCCGCTCTTATGCCCCTTACACGCAGAACGTCGAGCGGCTGGTGCCCTGGCGCACCCTTACAGGTCGGCAGCACTTCTATCTGGATCACTCTAACTACATTGCCTTCGGCGAACATCTGCCCACTTTCAAGCCCCGACCGGACGACACCATGCTGGACGAGACCACTTACACCCAGATTAAGGCCGGCGGGCGCTTGTTTAATTACCTTACCCCGCACGGGAAGTGGGGCATACATACCACCTTCTCCGACAACCTCCACATGATGACCCTCTCGCGCGGCGGCTACCCGGTCTGGCTCAACGACAAGGACGCAGCAGAGATGGGGATCAGCGACAATGACTGGGTCGAGGTCTTCAACGACAACGGGGTTTTTGTGCAGCGCTGTATTACCTCGGCGCGCATTCCGCGGGGTACGGTCTACGTCTACCACGCCACCGAGCGGACTGTCGGCATCCCCAAGTCGCCCCTACGTGGCAGGCGTGCCGGCATCCATAGTTCCTGCATCCGCACCCGGCTAAAACCGGTCCTGATGAGTGGCGGCTACGCACAGTTCACTTACTTTTTCAACTACTGGGGGCCCACTGGTACCAACCGTGACGCCTTTGTCTTTGTGCGCCGCATCGAAAAGCCCGATTTCTGAAGGAGAGTTGACTATGAACGTACGCCCCCATATGAGTATGCTCTTCCATCTGGACAAATGTATTGGCTGCAACACCTGTACGGTAGCCTGTAAGAATCTCTGGACTGACCGCAAAGGCACCGAGTACATGTGGTGGAACAACGTCGAGACCCGTCCCGGCACCGGCTACCCCATTGGTTGGGAAAGCCAGGAACATTATCGCGGTGGCTGGGAATTGAAGGATGGGAAGCTTGATCTCAAGCTTCACTCCCGTATTGTGGGCCTGGCCAGTCTCTTCTTCAACCCGGTCTTGCCCAGTATGGATGACTACTATGAGCCCTTTACCTTTCGTTACCAGGATCTTTTCAACGCACCTCCAGGTGACGATCAACCCACCGCCATTCCCGTCTCCAAAGTAACCGGCGAGCCTATCGAGATCGAGTCTGGCCCCAATTGGGACGACGACCTCTCGGGTTCCGATGTCTACGCCAGAAACGATCCCAACCTGGAGGGGCTGGACTCCACGACCCGTGCCCAGTTCGATGAGATCGAAAGGGTGGTCATGCAGTACCTACCCCGTATCTGCAATCACTGCCTGAACCCCTCATGTGTGGCAGCCTGTCCCAGCGGGGCTATCTACAAGCGAGCCGAAGACGGGGTGGTATTGGTCAACGAGAACAACTGCAGAGGGTGGCGCATGTGCGTGGCCGCCTGCCCCTATAAGAAGGTCTATTTCAATTGGTCCACCGGCAAGGCCGAAAAGTGCATCCTCTGCTTCCCGCGTCTCGAGACCGGCCAGGTCCCGGCCTGTACCCACTCCTGCGTGGGCCGCATCCGCTATATGGGAGTCCTGCTCTATGACGCCGACCGTATCCCCGAATCAGCCATGGCCCCCAACGACGAAGATTTGGTTGATTCGCAGCTCGAAATCATCCTGGACCCTTTCAACCCCGAGGTCATCGCCGCGGCCAAGGCAAATGGGCTCGACGATAGTTGGATCGAGGCTGCGCAGAAGTCGCCCGTATACCAGTTTGTTAAGGTTTGGAGGATGGCCCTGCCACTGCATCCAGAGTACCGCACCATGGCCATGATGTTCTACATCCCACCTCTCTCACCAGTGGTAGGTCTTATGGAGCGTGGTCTTTACAAGCTTGACCCACTGCCCGCAGAGGCAGATTTCGAACTCTTCCACCGGTTGGATAGTGCCCGTACACCCATCCAGTACCTGGCAAATCTCTTCAGCGGGGGCAATAAGACCATCATCCGTTCTATTCTCAAGAAGATGCTCGCGGTGCGCATTTTCAAGCGCCGCCAGAGCGTAGACGGGAAGCCGGACGCGAAGACGCTGGATGTCTTGGCCAGGTCGGGCATCATTCCCGAGGAGGCCGAGGAAATTTATCGTCTGACCACCCTACTTACTATGGAGGAGCGTTTTGTCATCTCGCCCTACCACCGTGAGGAAAGCGTGGCCGCCCTGGACGATCCTTTGGCCTGTAAGGGTGAAGTGGGGCTGGGATACATTCAGCCACCGATGCGAGGTGAGTGATGAGCGTGTTCGCCGTGCTGGCCGAAGCTTTCGGTTACCCGGCGCCGGGCCGACTGGAGGCCCTGCAAGAAGAGATGAACACCCTCCCGCCTGGGCCAGTACGGGACCGGCTGGAGACCTTTACCCGCGGAATTGGAAAGCTTAGTCTGACTCAGTGGGAGGAACTGTTCACTCGCACCCTGGACCTCAACCCCGCTGCCCCGCCCTACGTTGGCTACGTGATCTGGGGTGAAAACTACACCCGTAGTCACTTCATGGCCAGACTGGGAGAAGCCATGGGAGCGGCCAATGTCGAGTTGGAGGGGGAATTGCCTGACCACTTGGTTCCGATACTGCGCTACCTGGACTGCGCTCCTTTACCTTTGCCCGAACTGGAGTCGGTGCTGGAGCCGGCCTTGCAGTCAATACACGCGGCCTTGGCAAAGGTTGACCCTGGCAACCTCTACCTGGGTCTCCTGGCTGCGGCCCTTGAGGCCCTTCAATCTCAAAATGGAGGCATGCGATGAATTGGAATAGTCTGTTCTTTTTAGTCTTTCCTTATTTTATGATCTTCCTCTTTGTCTTCGGTACCCTGTACCGTTTCCGGCAGCATCCCTTTACCATCTCGAGCCTCTCTTCAGAGTTGTTGGAGCGGAGGAAACTTTACTGGGGAAGCCTGGCCTGGCACTGGAGCATCGTCCTGATTCTGGGCTCCCATCTGCTCAACTTCCTCTTACCTAGCGGGATGGAGGCCTTTGAAAAATTGCGCATCGGACTCTTTATGGCCCAGATTCTGGGGTCAGGCCTGGGCATTCTGGCGATTTTTGGACTCGGGGTGCTGCTGTGGCGGCGGTCTTCCGAACCGCGGGTTCAAGCAGTGACCACCCTTATGGATCTAGCGGTTCTCACGCTCTTGCTGATCCAGTGTTCCCTGGGGACCGGGATACGGGTCGGACTCTTCGATGCCTATGCGTCCTGGTTTCCCCAGTATTTTGTCCCCTATTTCATCTCACTCTTCACCTTTAGCCCTCAGCCTGAACTGTTGGCCGGCCTCCCCTGGTTGGCTCAGGCCCACGTCTTCAACGCCTTGCTGTTGCTGGCCGTACTGCCCTTCTCGCGGCTGATTCACCTCATCACCTTGCCCCTGGGCTACCTAGTCCGTCCCTGGCAGACGGTGGTCTGGATGCGGCGCAATCGTCAACAACTATGACACACTGTCGAATAGAGAAAGACAAAGTGGAAAAATGCAGAACGGAAAGTTCAAAGAGAACATAATACAAGCCATAAAAAACTTGTTTCCAGGTTACTTTGCCCTGGTGATGGCCACCGGTATTGTCTCTATTGCAGCGCACCTACTTGGGATGCAGACAATTGCCTGGGTGCTGTTGGGCCTCAATCTAGCGGCTTATGGGGTTCTCTGGCTATTAACCCTGATCCGCCTTGTTTGCTACTCCCGCAGCCTGACGGCAGATCTCGGCGACCACGCTCGGGGGCCGGGTTTCTTCACGCTGGTAGCTGGGACGTGCGTCCTGGGGAGCCAGTTGGCTGTCGTGGGTGGGTATTCCGGTGTTGCCAAGTCCCTGCTGTACCTGGGAATCATTTTGTGGTTTATCTTGATGTACGCGTTTTTTACGGCCGTGACAATAAGCGAGGAAAAGCCCAGTCTGGAAACGGGGCTAAACGGCGCATGGCTGATTGCTATCGTGGCCACCCAGTCTGTTTCGATCCTGGGCACAGTGGTCGCGCGCGATTTTACAACCTGGCGGACGGAACTTCACTTCTTCAGTCTGGCTATGTACATGGTAGGTGGCATGTTGTACATTCTAGTCATTGCCTTGATCTTCTACCGCTGGACATTCTTGAAACTGGAGCCGGATGCGTTGACACCACCCTATTGGATCGACATGGGTGCCGTGGCAATTACGACCCTGGCCGGTGCCGAGTTGATCTTGAGCGCTCCCCAGTGGGTGTTCTTTCAGGACATTCTTCCTTTTCTGAAGGGGTTCACCCTTTTCTTTTGGTCTATAGGTAGCTGGTGGATTCCGTTGCTTCTGATACTCGGTGTGTGGCGTCACCTATATATGCATTTTCCTCTAAGGTACGATCCCCAGTACTGGGGCATGGTTTTCCCCCTGGGGATGTACACCACCTGTACCTTCCAATTAGCAAAAGCCACGGGACTCGACTTCCTATACACGATTCCGCACTATTTCGTGTATGTAGCACTTCTGGCCTGGTCGCTTACTTTTATCGGGTTAGGTTACAGTCTGATAAAGGCGTTTGTTATCATCCCTCCTCGAAGACCACTGTCTTAGTTTGGCAGTAACTACTCAGGCTACCCTCCCGGAGCGCCCAATGGTCCCCTGCACAGGGGACCATTGGGCGCTCCGGGAGGGTGAGCAGTTACCAGCTAATAATAAGGTTGCCTTAAGGTTGTCTTTAGTCGAGCTTAAAGACAATTGTATCCTGCTTGTAGTATTGTGTTCTCTAGGGAGAGAGTTTATATGCGTAACCGTGTTTTATTTCACAATATGTAGTAGGCTGCTTGGTTTAGGTCGCAAGTGCTGTAACCAGGACACGTCCCCATCATCAAAACTCGACACACGGCATATGGTCGAGGCAACCATCAAGAAACGTGAACTTTCGTCAAGAACGAGAGCATAAGACACAGGCGTTTCACACCACGTCCTATATACCCTTGGGGCTTGTGCTCTATGAAAAATAATATGATTCGCGCTTCGGCGCAGGAGGTTACAATGTCTCTTTCGAACGAAACAAAAGAATATGAAGATGTAGATAGTGCTCCGTTTGGCTTATTCCCTTGGCTCACGCCACGGCGAGCCGTTTTCTTCGTGATCGGCTGGATCGTGTTGTTCGCACTGATGAGCGCCTTCGTATCAAGTCCCTTTATGATCGAGCCGAACGCCTCGGTGCCTCCGAGCACCTTCCCAACCATGTACCTCCACGGCCTGCTGGTTAGCGTGGCCGCTCTTGGGGTGTTGCTCGCCAGCCAGGTGCTGGACTTGCGAGCCACCCACGTGCACGTGTGGGTCACCGGCGGCGTTCTGGCGGCGGCCATCCTGGCCGGCATCGGCGGCATCTGGATTCACAAGATCCCCGGATCTGAGGCGCCGATGTGGCTGCAGATCTTCGGTTTCTTCGCCCTGGATGAGGTCCTGCTGGTGCTACTGCTGGGCATCGTCAGTGAGTGGCTGGATCGATCATCCATCGGCCGGACACTACCCCTGGCAGCCGCCGGCTGCGCGGCCTTTGCCATGTTCATAGCGGCTGTCATGGGCCACCTGAATGGCTGGATCTTGGAGTTCGGGGATGTTCCAGGCGTCATCGGCGAGTACGCGCACGCCGTGGGTTTCGCATCGCTTGGCGATTTCTCCGCTGCGTTGCTTGGTTCGCACTCGCATGAAATGGCCGTTGGTATAATGGGCATGGCCATCGCCCTGGCCGCCCAGCAGTTCGGCTACACCAGGCTTAGAGGGGTGCCGCGCGCCATTGCAGGTTTTGGCCTGACTCTGGTCGCTGTAGGAGCGATCGGAATGACGGCGTTGTACGTCGCCATGGGCTTCACGACCTACCAGCCACCGAACCTGTTCGCCTCGGGACCTGGCGGCGTCAACGCCATCGCTGGCGATGATATCGCCACCGGCCTGTCTGTCATGCTGGGCGGCGTACTTGTTGTGGCCGGCCTGGCCATGGGGCGCTTGCTCAGCCGGTCCGTTCGGCTGGCGGCGGCCTGGGCATGGGTGGCCAGCTTCCTCGCCGTCGTCGTGAGTGGTTATTACATCGAAATGCACGAGGTGTACTTCGGGGCTGGCAGCCCGGCGGCTGGCGCAGCGAAGGATGCGGTCTTCACCTGGCTCCACCAGGACGTCGGCCTGTTCCTGATGCCGGCGCTTGTCCTGGTGATGTTGGCTGTCGAGCGTTTGGTGAGACAAGGGCACCCCAACTGGATCGGCTGGGCGATCATCATCGGCATCTCAATCATTTTGGTGGGCGGCGGCATCTGGGTCTTTGTCAATCCGGCCCTATATGGTCCAGGCTTTGGCGTGTCCACAGTGGGACTCTTGGTCGTAGGGGCTGGGCTGTTGGCAACGCTTTGGTGGGCAATCCAAGCTGGTACTGGCCGTGTCAAGACGGTTGAAGAAACGCTACCGGCCTGAACTCCAACTACGTTGAGGAAATAGGGTCTGAAGTAAAATCAAGTCTACGCAGAATAGCAGAGTAAAAACTGAAGACCTCGCCCATGCTGTGTGTTTTCTCAGGTCGGTATCCGCGCTGCGCTGCTGCCCGGGGAGGATACCGGCCAGCCTACCCTCCCGGAGCGCCCAATGGTCCCGAGCGAAGCCCCCCCACGGGGCTGCACAGGGGAAAGCCCCCCCACGGGGCAGGTTTAGACAACCTTCAAAGCAGAAACCGTCGCTACACCCGGCAATTAGACACAGAATGCTCACGCAATGCAACCTGCCCCGTGGGGGGCTTTGCTCCGGGAGGGTGATCAGTTGCAAGGAAATAAGAGTTGAAACGACATACGATTCCGTTAGGGTGCATTTTAGGTATTCCCATCAGCCTGGATTATTCCTGGTTCCTGATCTTTGTGCTGCTTACCTGGACCCTGGCGGTCGGCTATTATCCTGCCGAATTTAAGAACTGGTCTACGGCCCTGTA
>JAHELX010000141.1:0-3189 GCA_024643945.1 Anaerolineales bacterium | reverse complement strand
GCATTTTAGGTATTCCCATCAGCCTGGATTATTCCTGGTTCCTGATCTTTGTGCTGCTTACCTGGACCCTGGCGGTCGGCTATTATCCTGCCGAATTTAAGAACTGGTCTACGGCCCTGTATTGGATCGTGAGCGCGGTAACAGCCATCATGCTGTTTGTGAGTGTCTTGCTGCACGAGTTGGGGCATTCAATCGTGGCCCTCCACTACAAGATCCCGGTGCGTGGCATAACGCTCTTCGTCTTCGGCGGTGCCGCCCGATTTGCCGCTAAACCGGCCAGCGCCGCTGCTGAATTCTGGACCGCCATCGCCGGCCCCATGGTTAATTTCGTTTTGGCCGCGCTCTTTGGCCTGTTGCAGTTGGCCCTCACGGGTATCGTCCCGCTGCTGGCCCTAAGCCAGTTTCTGATAATCATCAATGGCTCGCTAGCCCTCCTCAATTTGATTCCGGGCTTCCCGCTAGACGGTGGCCGTGTCCTTCAAGCCATTTTCTGGGGAAGGACGCATAGTTTGAGGAAAGCCACGCTCATCGTTGGTTTTGAAGCGCAATTCATTGCCTTCGTTTTCATCATTTTTGGTACGTGGCAACTGTTTGCCGGCAACTTGATCTACGGCCTGTGGATTGTCTTCCTTGGTTTCTTCGTGGAGAGCGCTGCAATGGGGGATGCCCTGCGGCATGGACTTCAGGGCCTGTTAGTCGGCCAACGTGTGTCACAAGCAATGAGCCGCAGCTATACCGCCATCCCGGCCGGCACTACCCTGCAACAATTGGTGAACGATCACATTCTCGACAGCAAGGGGCTCAGTTTCGCGGTTAAGCAGGGTGATGAGGTTGTCGGCTTTCTGACCTTGTCCCAACTCAAGGACGTACCTCAGGCCGACTGGGCCAAGACCACAGCCGCTCAGGTCTTGACACGGGTAAGCCAGGTGAAGCAGGTCCAGCCTGATACGGAACTGTGGTCCGCTTTGGATGAGCTGGGGCGGGATGCGGTCAATCAACTTCCGGTGATAAAGGATGGCCAAATTGTGGGCATGCTGAGCAGAGAGGACGTCATCAGCTATCTGTGCACCTTACAGGAGCTCGACACCACGTGATGAGTACAAGCTAGCGTTCGAATGCCCACGACGACGGAACCACCCCTGAAGAAGAAAACGGCAGTGGCATGGTCTCGCTGGCAACGGTGGGTAGAGCCCTGGTACCTGGCCTATGCCTTGCTGGGCGTTACCGCAGGGGGGCTAATACCCATCCTGCTGCCCCTGGCGGTGAGCCGCGCCGGCAGCGCCGTTCATATAGGGTTGGTGATGGCTGCTGTTAGCCTGGGGGGACTGAGTGCACCCTTGTGGGGTGGTCTGGCCGATCGGTATCGCCTGCACCGGGGGCTGTTGGCCGGCGGGTTATTGGTCGCCACTATCGCGCTGATTGCTTTTCCCTTCACCACAGCCCTCGCCGCCTGGCTGGGCCTGGCCCTGCTGCAAGGTGTCGGCACGGCCAGCGCCGCTACCGTTGCCAACCTGTTCGTGGTGGAAGCTCATCCCAGGACCGAATGGGACGAACGCATTGCTTGGTTGCAGACCTTTTATGGCGGGGGGAAGGTGGGCGGACTGTTACTGGTGGCAGCCTTGAGCCAGGCTGATCTACGAATCGGCCTGTTGACGGCCGGTGGGTTGACCGCGTTGGCTGCCTTGTTGGGTAGTCTGACCACCCAGGCCTCTCCTGGACCGTTGACCCCCAAGCCGGTTCTTCTGCAGCCAGCACGACACAGCGAGTGGGCATTCGGTTCCCCACAACGCTTCTTTCATCACCTAACGTTGAGAGTTCTGCGGCGGGCGGGGGCGGCCTTGCGCTCGCCATTTGGCCTTTTCCTGGTCGTCTGGCTGATCGCCTTTTCCGGTACAAGCGCCTTCTTTTCCTTGTACCCGGTGCTGATGCAGAAGGTATTCGGAATAGTCCCGGTGCTATCATCGGTGGCCCTTGCTATAGCTTCGGGCTTGGGACTTGCCTTTTACTCGCCGGCGGGCAAATGGTCTGATCGCTTTGGTCCGAGGCGGGTGCTGGGGGTCGCATTAGGCATGCGCTTGTTGGGTTTCTCTAGCATGCTGGTTCTGGGGCTGACGCGCCCTGGCAGTCAGGGCTGGGCGGCCTTACTGGCTTTTACCCTTGTGATGCTCTCGTGGTCATTACTCATCGTCAGTGGGACGGCACTCGCCGCGTGCCTGTCAACCATTGGAGAAGGGGAAGGGATGGGCATCTTCAATACGATCTCCTCCCTGGCCGGTGTGATCGGAGCGGCATTGGGTGGCTGGGCTGCGGGGCACTGGGGCTATGTTGCTGCCTTAGGCCTGGCCGTGGTGAGTGTTGCCTTTGGCCTAGTCCTGACCACCACCATCCCACCGGTGAACCTGAAAGATTAAGATGCCAACCCTTAGCCTTTGGGAAGAACCATCGGACAGCCTTTTGAATAACAACCAATCCAGCATATTCCAGCCAGTTAGCGGCCTGATATAGCTCATATATCACTGATTTTAAGGGAGTCTATTAAGGTAGGCTTAAGGTTGTCTCTAGACTCTCTTAAGGACAATCAATTCCTTCCTGTGGTATGCTAGAGCTGACCTTGGCGTACGTCACATGTCACAAGTATACCCAATGCATCTGGGTGTATCTTCCCGCTGGGAAAAATTTTGGTTGTCAAGACAACATATCGCTTTATCTCCTCGGAGATCCCATGTACGGGTATTATGTGGAGGAAATACCATGATGGATCGAAAAGCAATATCATTGGGACACATTCTGGGTATCCCCATCGGGCTGGACTATTCCTGGTTCCTGATCTTCATACTCCTCACCTGGACGCTGGCCGTTGGCTACTACCCGGCCGAATTCAATAACTGGCCTATGTCTGAGTATTGGATCGTGGGCGCGGTAACGGCCATTATGCTCTTTGTGAGCGTGTTGCTTCACGAGTTGGGGCATTCGGTGGTGGCCATGCGCTACAAAATCCCGGTGCGCCGTATCACACTCTTTATTTTTGGCGGGATCTCCGAAATTAGTTCCGAACCGCCCACTGCCGGCGCCCAGTTTTGGATTTCCATCGCTGGTCCTGTGGTCAGTTTCGCACTGGCCGGGATCTTCGCGCTGGTGTAGCCGGTCTTCACCAGCGTTGCTCCGCTATTGGCCCTGGTCAAGTATTTG
>JAHELX010000812.1 GCA_024643945.1 Anaerolineales bacterium | reverse complement strand
ACGGAGATCAGGGTAGAGCGTGCCTTCGAAGAAGCGGCCCAGAATTGGCCAGAAAAACTCAGCCGCAATGGCGTCGGCCAGGACGTGGCCGGGCACAAGCCCTTCACAAACCGGCAACTCGAGTCTGCCAATGGGCACACCCTCAAGTTCGACCACGCACTGGAGACGCCCAACTGCTGCAGGCGGTACGATGTCGGATATTGGCTGCATAACCTCGACCCGAACTGCATGCGTGGCGCCGATGGTCAGCGGCCCTGAGACTGTCGCTTGCTTCAAGACCAGGCGCTCCAGGATTGTGCGAGTGCGGCGCGCCAGCCCCGAAGCCTGGGCCTGCTCTTCAAGCGCCCGCAAGAACGCATCAATATGCTGTTCTAAAGCAGGCCAGAGCTCATCCCAGGCGCCCGGCAACCGGCACGTGACGGTTGGCACAGCTTCGAAAATGGACGCGGCGACATACGTGGGATCAAGCCCCGGGTCGCGATCATCCTGAAGCGCATCGAGCAGAGGCCGGGCATCCTCGCCACGTCCGAGAACGAGGCCGGCAGGCCAGCACACCCACAGGAGCTTCGCACTGGAGAGTAGCTCCGCCGGCAGCCCGTCCCTATGGGCAGGGTGCGGGTTTGGCACGCGCGGATCGAACGAGTGCCCTTGCGTGATCACACGCAGGGCGTCGGCGAGGAGTTGGGGGCCGCCGAGCGAGGCTGCGTCCGACCGCATGCGGTAGCGCGCCAGTGCCTCGTGAATCGCACCAAAACGGGCGCCGGTCCGGGCAATGCGCTGCCAGAGATCCCAATCCTCGCACGTGCGGAGCGAGGTATCGAAGCCCCCGATGGCCTCAACGAGCGAGCGGCGGACGATGCAAGCGTGGATCGCGAAAGCGCAGGTGCGCGCGAATGGGGCAAACAGGTCGCCTGACCCGGGCCAGTACTTCTCACCGACGGGCGTGCCGTCGGGAGCCACCCGCGCCCAACCGCAGTGAACGGCGTCGAGATCAGAGTCCGAGATGAGAGCACGCGTCAACCGCTCCAGGTGTAGCGGTAAGAGCCAATCGTCAGCATCAAGAAAGAGCATCCAATCGAAGTGGGCCAGGCTAATGCCAATATTTCGGGCTGCGCTCACCCCCATCTGTGGCTGGTTCACTATACGGATTCGGGCGTCTCACTCCGCAAAGCGGGCAGCGATAGTTGCTGTTTCGTCCCTTGAGCCGTCGTCTACGACAATCGCCTCCCAGTTCGGATAGGTCTGGTCGCGCAGGGACTCGAGCGCTTCGGCAATGGTTCCCGCCGCATTGTGAGCGGGTATGACGACAGATACGTTCACACTTCCTCCGCCGGGATTTCGGGCACACTGATCTGCCAGGTTTCATTCGGGCTTTTCGAACTCCTCCAAGACCCATAGGACAACTCAGGGTGTTTATGGCGCTGGGAAACCGGGACGTAGGGTTGGCTGTGGCCTTCGCGCTGGACGCGCTGTCGTGACCGCCACAGCGACCACGGTCCGGCCAGGTTTCCCGCGATTTCAAGCAAGGTTAGCGACAATGGATAGTCGCTCTTTTTGCCCCGCAGCCAATCCTTGAATTGCCACATGATCTGCCGCAGGCGCCAGCGTGGCATGTGGACCGCCAAGTGTAGTAACGCCCGCAGATCGTGATCGCGCAGCAGGGTCGTCACATGGTAAGCCACGTGACCCTTGCTGTAATTGTAGATCTGGCGGCGCAGCGCCGACATATCGCGACGATGCTTGTGCCAGACGTAGGCCGCCGGCTCATATACGAGCGTGTAGCCAACCTTGAGCACCTTGTAGAAAAGATACGTATCCTCTCCGACGCCGGCAGGCATGCCCGGGCCCAACGCTTCGTCCATCAGGCCTATCTGGGGATGGCTAAAGATACTGGCGCGAAAAGCAGCGTTGGCAGTTGCCCCCAGCTCCCAGGTTGGCACAGCCTGACGCCGAAATGATTCAAACCAGTCGCCGCCGACCGCAAGCGGCTTAAAGCCACGTCCCAGGCCGCCGTATCTCTCAAAGAAGCGCTGAGCCGAGGTTTCCAGTTCCAACGGCAAGGTATTGCCAGTCACGATCATCACGTCGCTTCGAACGAAGGGTGCCACCAGCTTCTCCAGCCAATCGGGCGGTACTATCACGTCGTCATCTGTGGCGATAACGATGTCACCTTGACTGGCGGTAAACCCCGCATTGCGAGCGTAAGCCAACCCCCGGCGCGGCTCGTCTACCAGCACCACCCCGGGGAACTCGGCAACCACAGGTGGCGTCAGGCCAGAGGCCGGATTGTTGTCAACCACAACGATTTCGACGAGCCGCGGCG
Organism: Anaerolineales bacterium; assembly: GCA_024643945.1. Next base: position 717 of record JAHELX010000812.1, on the reverse strand, counting down.
ACTCTTGGGCGAGCAGACGGCGCAGGCACTCGCGCAGATCATCAGGCCGGTCGAGGGTTGCCACCACGACTGAGACTGGGATATCGGCCGGCAATCTGGCAGGCGTGGATGTCTTTGTCTCACCCTCTGTCGGCATATAGTGTCGATTCAAGGCCGCCACTATTTCAGCCCAGAGGAGATCCGGGCTCAGGTTGCGGTCCGGCTCGAGCAGCTTGAGGCCCAGGTGATCGACAATGGCCTGGCGCAGGCGGGTCGCGCTGATAGGTTGGTGATAGTTGGTGATATCCACGCTACCCAGGGGGCGATCGTTCCAGGTCACAAAGACACGCGCCTGGGCGTAATCCGCCACGTCGGTCAACGCCGGCAAGGTTTGAGCCAGGTCGACGGTACGCACGGCGACGGAATTCTGGGGTTTGGAAACTGTCTTTCGTGATAGGCGCTTCTCTGGCATCACAGCCTGGGTAACAGGCCCGAAGGTATTGGCGATCTGAGCTGCAGCCTGGCGGGCCTTCTGATAGCGGCCCAAGCCGATGAAGGAGCCTTTCAGTTCGGCCAGGATTAGATCACGCGGAAGGCGGGCCGGACGTACCAGGGAGACTAACAGAGGGCGGATATTCCCCTTCCACAGCCACCATAAGCCGAAACGGATGAAAGCAGAGCGCTCATCCGGATAAGCCAGGGCACTGCGCACGAAATACGAGTACAGGCCAATACCGT
>JAHELX010000140.1:1078-11369 GCA_024643945.1 Anaerolineales bacterium | reverse complement strand
CTCTAACTCTTGCTCGTCGATGATCAACGGTGGGATCCAGCGGATAATGTTCTCGTCGGTGCCACAGGTCAGCAGCAGCAATCCGGCTTCCCGGCAGGCGCGTTGCACGGCCTTGGTTCGGTCCTTGTCCGGGGTGCGCCCGCCAGGGACGACGAACTCTACGCCGACCATCAACCCCAGTCCTCGCACGTCGCCCAGGCCGGGATAGTGGCTTTGGAGTGACTGCAGCCGGCCCAGCAGCTTTTCACCCAGGTGATCTGCATTCTCCACCAGCTTCTCTTCCTGCATCGCTCGAAGAGTGGCTTCGGCAGCGGCGCAGGCTATGACATTACCCCCATAGGTGCCGCCGTGAGTGCCCGGTCGCCAGCGCTCCATCAACTCGTGCCGGGCGGCGATGCCACTCAGGGGCAAACCGGAGGCCAAACCCTTGGCCATCACCAGGATGTCGGGCACCACACCGAAGTGCTCCAGGGCGAAGAAACGTCCGGTGCGCCCGACGCCGCTCTGCACCTCATCCAGAATGAGCAGAATGTCGTGCTCGTCGCAAATCTCCCGTAGGCCACGCAGGAAACTGGCCGGGGGCACCACGTAGCCTCCTTCGCCCAGCACCGGCTCCACCAGGATGGCCGCCGTCTCTTCGGGCGCCGTCTGGCTCTTAAGCAGGAAGCGCACTTGTTCCAGCGCCCAGCCACAGCACTTGCTAGAGCCATACCGCTCCGGGTTGGCCTCAGCCTTGGGACAACGGTAACAATAGGCATAGGGGGCGAAAAAGACCCCCGGCATCAATGGCTGATATCCAACCCGGTAGACCGTTTTGGAGCTCGTCAGGGACATCGTACCCGCAGTCCGCCCGTGGAAGCCCCGTTGGAAGGCAATGATGTTGGTCCGTCCCGTTGCGTGGCGAGCCAGCTTCACCGCCGCCTCTACCGCCTCGGCACCACTGTTGCTGAAGAAAAAAGAGTCCAGTTCAGATGGTACCACCTCGCGCAGGGCGGCGATCAGGCGCAGCATGGGCTCATGGTAAGCGACGTTGGCCTGAAGGTGCAAAATACGGCCGGCCTGCTCGCGAATGGCTGCCACCACGCGAGGATGGCAGTGACCGGTGTTGGTAACACCGATGCCGCTGGTAAAATCCAGGTACCGGCGACCGGCCTGATCCCAGATGTACGCACCCTCACCTCGAACGATGATGGCATCCAGCAGGTGCGACCAGACCGGGGAGACGTGCGGGATCGAGGCTTTCAAATCAGTCATAGTTTTCCTCCTCCTCATGATGATGGTAGTTCAGGTTACGCGGCAGACGCAGGGTGCCCAGGTTACCAAACAACGCGCCCTGGCGGATGCCTTGAGCATAGATTGGAAACTCGCCGTCAAAGTCGCGTAATTGCTTCAGATGCTGGTTGAGGCCAATAGAGCCCAATTCTCGCACTTGCCGCACCAGGTCCAGGTCAATCATTTCTGTCAGGATTTCTTCGTGCGCGCTGGCTTGTTGCAAGATGCGCCCATGGGGATCAACCACGATCGAGCGTCCACAGCCAGCCGCCGGTGCAGCATTGACGTTGACCATATAGCACTGATTGAAGATGGCGTGAGCTTGTTCGATGATCAGCTCCGCTGAGCGGTCCACCGTGCTCGTCAGGGAGGGATGGAGGATGACTTCCGCTCCCATCCAGACCAGGGTGCGGATGACCTCAGGAAACCAACCATCGTAGCAGATGCACAGGCCGAAGCGCCCTACATCGGGGATGTCAAAGGTGCAGAACTCTCGACCTCCGGCCAGATCCTCCCAGGGTCGCCAGGGAAACATCTTACGATAGCGGGCTACCAGTTCCCCCTCAGGGGAAAAGACCAGCGCAGTATTGTAGACTACCTCTCCATCCCGCTCGTAGAGAGAGCCAGGCTGCAGCCATACCCGAAAGCGGCGGGCCATTGCCGCCAGGCGCTCCGTCAAAGGACCAGGGATGACCTCTACCGTGGCATCCCAGGCATATCCGGACGGCTGGAGCTCCAGCGGGGCTACGCCGGTCGGAAGTAGTTCAGGGAAGCAAACCAGGTTCACCCACGGGAAGACCCGCCGAATGTACTGAAGCCGCTGCTCCATACGCTCCAAAGTCTTTTCCGAATCCCAGGCAACTACCTGCATTTGTACAGCGGCAATGCCAAACAAGTTCGCCATGTATATTATCCCTCCTCCAAGTGACAGGCTAAGTAACGATCGGGTGCAACCTGGCGCAGCAGGGGCTCTTGCTCCTGGCACAGAGGCCACGCAAACGGACAGCGCGTGTGGAAGCGACAGCCCGGCGGTGGATTGGCCGGACTCGGCACCGTTCCCTCCAGGACAAAGCGCCATTCGCGGGATCTGGGCTCGGGAATGGGCACTGAAGCCAGGAGTGCTTTTGTGTAAGGATGGCGCGGGGACTCAAAGACCGCCTGCGTTGGTCCTACTTCCGCCATCTTGCCCAGGTACATGACCGCAATGCGGTCACTGATGTAGCGCACCACGCCCAGGTCGTGGGAGATAAACAGATAGGTCAGCTTGTACGCCTCCTTAAGCTCAACCAGAAGGCTAATGATCTGGGCTTGCACCGACACATCCAGGGCCGAGGTGGGCTCATCCAGGACCAACAAGCGGGGGTGCAGAGCCAATGCTCGAGCCAGGGCTACCCGCTGGCACTGGCCACCGCTGAGTTCGTGAGGGTAGCGATCCAGGTGCTGCGCTCCCAGCCCCACATCCTCCAGGAGAGCCAACACCCGTTCCCGTCGCTCAGGACGGCTCAGGCTTGTGTGAGTGCGTAGAGGTTCTGCCACCGCTTCCTCCACAGAAAAGCGGGGGTCCAGGGAGGAGAGAGGGTCCTGAAAGACGACCTGCATCTCGCGACGTACGCCATGCATAGCTACTGTGTCCAGGGTCAACAGGTTTTGACCGTCAAAGATCACTTCCCCTGCAGTGGGCTTTACCAGGTACAAAACGCAGCGGCCCAAAGTCGTCTTGCCGCAGCCCGACTCCCCTACAAGTCCCAACACTTCCCCGGGTTGCATCGCCAGATCCACCCCGTCCACCGCGCGAACCACGCGCTTACGGCGGGCCAGCCAGCCGCTGCTCTGTTCGAAGTGTTGTTTCAGTCCCCGCACTTCCAACAGCGGCCGCTCGCTCATACATGCACCTCCTGCGAGGCGTACAGAAAACAGGCAACTCGATGCCCCTCCCCAACCAGAAACTGCGCCGGCTGTCCTTCCCAGCAGCGTTCCCAGGCGTGTGAACAGCGGGGAGCGAAGAGGCAATGGCTCAGAAAGCCAGGGTTGGAAGGTACTGTTCCTGGAATAGCCGCCAGGTGTCCTACATCCTGGTCGGGACGGGGTACAGCGCGGATAAGACCCTGCGTATAGGGGTGGCAAGGGTTGTGAAAGATCTCCGCCGTCGGCCCAATTTCCGCCACCTGTCCCGCGTAGAGAACAGCGGTCCGGTCGCAGGTTTCGGCTATGACCCCCAGATCATGGGTGATGAACAAGGTGGTGATATCAAAGCGCTTCTGCAAATCCCACAACAAAGCCAGGATCTGTGCCTGGATAGTCACGTCCAGGGCTGTCGTGGGTTCGTCGGCGATAAGGAGAGAGGGGCGAGAAGAGAGAGCCATAGCAATCATCACCCGTTGCAGCATCCCGCCGGAGAGTTCGTGCGGATAGGCTCGCATCAGGGGTTTCACCTCGGGGAGACCAACAGCCTCGAGCAGTTCGCAGGCGTGTTTTTCAGCCTGGTGCTTGCTATACCCCTGATGCTGACGGATGACGTGCGCCAATTGGCTGCCGATGGTAAAGACCGGGTTCAGGCAAGTTGCAGGGTTCTGGAAGATCATGGCGATGTCACCACCTCGGACGCGCCGCATTTGCCGAGATGACAGGCGAAGCAAGTCACGCCCCTGGAACAAGATACGCCCTTGTGTGATCCGCCCCGGTTTGGGCACCAACCCCAGCACCGCCAGGCCGGTGACCGTCTTGCCGCAACCCGTCTCCCCTACCAGGCCGAAGAACTCGCCGGGGTAGATTTCCAGACTCACGCCGTTGATGGCTCGCACTTCCCCAGTCAAGGTGAAGAAACTCACATGTAGATCTTCAATCCTCAATGATGGCTCTGCCACCCGTAATCTCCTCCAAACCGGGCAGACTGGCCCACCCATAGGTCCCCTCTGGGGAAAAGTCTGCCCCACCGGGTAGGCTGGCCCACCCATAGGTCCCCTGAGGGGATACGTCCCCTGAGGGGATAGGTCCCCTCTGGGGAAAAGTCTGCCCTAACGATACTGACGCGGATCCAGAATGTCCCGCAAGGTATCCCCCAGCAAATTGAACGCCAACACACTGACAAAGATGGCCAGCCCGGGGAATGTGGAAATCCACCACTGATCCAGGATGTAGCTCCGCCCCTGGCTGACCATAAGACCCCAGTCGGGGGCCGGGGGTTGCGTACCCAGGCCGATGAAGGCCAGTGAGCCCTCGGCCAGAATCACCGTACCAAAGTCAATGCTGGCCTGGACTAAAATGGGAGTCACACAGTTCGGTAGAATGTGACGCAGAATGATGGTTCTGTTGGACACACCGATGGAACGGGCCGCTTCCACGAAATATCGTTCCCGTAGAGAGAGCGTGACACCCCGGACCAGACGCGTATACCACGGCCACCAGGAAATAGCAATGGCAATCATGGCATTGGTCAAGCCAGGCCCCAGCGCGGCGACGATGGCCACCGCCAAAAGCAAGGACGGAAAGGCCAGGAAGAGGTCTGTAAGGCGCATGATAAGGTTGTCCAGCCATCCCCCCGTGTACCCGGCCAGGGCCCCTAGCGGTGCTCCCACCACCACGGCCAGAGTCACCACAATTGCCGGCACTCGGAGCGCGATACTGCTGCCGATGATGATGCGACTCAAAACATCCCGGCCCAGTTGGTCGGTCCCCAACCAGTATTCTGCCGAGGGGGGATCGAAGCGCTCCGGGACGTTGGTACGGCCCCGCCCCTGTTCCGGGTAAGGAGCAATCCAAGGCCCAAACAACGCCAGGATAACCAGCGTGATGATTACCAACACGCTGAAAAAGGCCAGCGGGTCTCGCAGGATTACGCGGATCGCGTAGCGGAACCGCCGATGAGCCAAACGTTGGGATTGACGACCCTGATCCTTACTGGCAACGACGTCAATCGCTTGCACCGAAGTCACTCCTCATCAATCATAACAGCAAAGTAGTTACACTGCTTCTTTCCTTGAAGGGAATCTATAGGGCAATCTACCACCCTTCCACCCTTCCATCCTCATCAATCCAGACTAATTCGGGGATCTATCCACGCCTGCGACAGGTCCACAATCAGATTAATCAGGACATATCCCACTGCGGCGAAGAGAGTCACACCCATAATAGCTGGATAGTCCACCTTGAGCAGAGAATGGACGGTAAAAGTCCCCAGGCCCGGCCAATTGAAGATCAGCTCCACAAAAAACGTGCCGGTAAGAGCATACGCCAGGCTGAGGCCGATGACAGTCAGCGTCGGCCCCAGGGCGTTCTTCAAGGCATGGACGCCGGTGATGAACAGCTCCCCTAATCCATAGGCGTGAGCAGTGCGGATATAGTCCTGGCTGAGTACCTCGAGCATGGTGGCCCGGGTCATGCGCGCCACCAGCCCCATGGGATAGGCAGCCAACGTGATGGCGGGCAGAACGATGTGCCAGGCCGCATCCTTGAAGGCCACCCAGTTGCCTGTGACCAACGAATCGAACAAATACAACCCGGTGATGTGCTGGATGGGGTGCGTAAAGCGCAAGGCAGTGTCCAGACGACCGTTGATGGGGAACCATCCCAACTGGCGATAGAAGATAATCTGGAGGAGCAGCGCCAGCCAGAAGGCAGGCAGAGAAACGCCTACCAGGGACAGAATCCGTACCAGCACGTCGAACGGACCACCCTGAAAGCGAGCCGAGAGAACCCCCAGGATGATGCCTAGTAACGTGGCCAGAGACATACCAGCCGCGAGTAATTCCAGAGAACTGGGCAGACGATCGGTGATCTCCTGAACCACCGGCCGCTTGGTGGCAATAGAGGTCTGCAGGTCACCGTGCAGCGCATCCCGAAGATAGTAGAGATACTGGACATACAGGGGCTTATCCAGCCCCAGCTTGATCATGATCGCTTCTATTTGTTCCGGGCGGGCACGAGGGCCTATGTACAGAGCCGCCGGGTTGGACGGGACCACGCGCGCCAGGGTGAAGGTGATGATGGAGAGCCCCAGCAGCACCAGAGAAGACGTCACCAGTCGTTTCAGAATGTAATCCAGTTTCGCGAGCATTTCTACATCTGCCCAACGCCACGAGAAAGGCCTTCTTCCCCCCTCAGAGGTAAGTTATCGTGTAGGCTTCACCCCCTCCCAACCTCCCCCTTCGAGGGGGAGGTGTTTTATGTCCCCCCCCTTGGAGGGGGAGGCGTCTTATGCCCCCCCTGGAGGGGGGACTTTAGGGGGGTGGATTGCCGGTGCCTACTGGGCCGTTCTAATCGGATAGAAGAAGGTGCTGAAGGGATAATTAGCGTTGTACCCATATCCCTCCAGGTAGGTAGGCACAGGTCGGAATACCTTCGTGTCGTACAGGAACAGCGAGGGGGAGTCTTCCGCCAAAATGTTCATGGCCTGGGTATACATCCCCTGCGCCTTCTCCGGATCCATCGCGGTCAGGTTGAGAGCACCGTTGACCAGGCTGTCGTACTCCTCGTTGCAGTAGTAAGCCAGGCTGAAGAAGGGCTTCTCCTCGCACTTGAACATGCTGGAGAGGTTGTCGTAGCCATCGCTGATCGTGGGCCACCAGAGAAGTAGGAACATATCCTGAGCCTCAGTGGGGTCACCCTTCGCCAGTTCCCACTGCTGAGCCCAGAGCATGGGGCGGATCTCGACTTCAATCCCCAGCTCTGCCAGGGCGTCCTTGATTACGGGCGCGAAGCGTTCTTCGTTGAGGTTTTCCGCCGCGTGTGTCAGCACCAGGCTGAAGCCGCCGTCGGGGTATCCCGCTTCGGCCAACAATTCTTTGGCCTTGTCGACGTTGTAGGTGTATTGGAATACCTCATCGCTGTAAGGCCAGAGACCGTGCGGGACCGGCCCGCGCGCCTGCTGGCCCAGTCCACCCGTTGCCACCTCTACGACGTCATCGTAAGGGATCGCATAGGCAATGGCCTGGCGCACCCGTTTGTCATCCAACGGCGGCTTCTTGGTATTCATAAAGCCGACGTAGTTGAAGAGAGTGGCATCTTCGTATACCGTAAAGTCGGAGTTGGCACGGAAACTTTCGAGGCTCTCGACGGGAAGAGACAGCGCCAGGTCCACTTCCCCACCTTCGAGCATCTGGGCCTGGACAACCTGCTCGGGAACGATGCTGATGACCACTTTATCGAACTGGTTGTCCTCCCAGCCACCCCAATAGTCCTCGAACCGGGTCAGGACGATCTCTTCGTCGGGTTTGTAGCTTTCCAGCATCCAGGGGCCCGTGCCCGCTTCGCGCGCCTCCTCGAACCACGCCGAGTCCTGGGCGGCAGCCGCAGGGCTTATGATCCAGGCCGCGTAGGTGGAAGCGGCGACGCGGTCTAGCGGATAGGGCGTAGTGAGCGTGATTTCCACAGTCTTCTCGTCCACCGCCTGCATCTTGTCCACCATCCACCAAATCCATGCAGCGCCAGTGTCCAGGTCGATGGTGCGCTGGATGGATTTTACGACTGCATCAGCCGTCAGGGGCTCGCCGTCGTGGAACTTGACCCCATCGCGCAGATGAAAAGTCCACGTCAATCCATCCTCTGACGTCTCCCAGCTTTCAGCCAGGGCCGGATTGAAGGTGCCGTCAGGGTTAATCCACATGAGTGGCTCATACAGGTTGGCCATGTAAAGAGCCTCGGTGGAGAAAGACGCGCTGGGATCCCACGTGGTCACCGAGGCCGTGGCCGCAACGCGCAGGATCTTGGGCTGGGCCTGGGCCGCTTGAGTGGGGGGCGCTTCTGTTGGCGTTGGGGCAGCGGCTGCCGGAGCCTCCGTAGGTGGGGCTTCTGTAGATGGAGCCTCTGTAGGGGCAGATGGGGGTGGTGGGGTTGCTGGTGGTGCACATTGGATCAGGGCCAGGCTGAGCAGGCCCACGAGCAAAAGAAACATCAGACGTCTCATGGCTTTCCTCCTCCTTTTTGAGATAAGACATGAATTGACACACCGCTAGACGTATACCCATATTATACTGGAGATCTATAACGCGGCTCTGACACCAGCTCTTACAATCAGCCTGGCGTTGCACTTGCTTTCATTGCTACCCCGCCCCACTCGTGGTAAAATATAAACAACCCTTACTACTCTGCTACCCTTGCGAAGGTTGCGAATAACCTTGCTAACACGGCAGTTTTCGGTAGGCCAAGGCATTTTCCCTCTGAAAACTCTCACCAAACCTTCGCAAGGGTTATCTGGCCTGAGTAGTTACTCCCGCCGGATTGCCAAATCTTGTAGATTGCCTGGATTTGGCCATCCAGGCCGAGCCAATCAGTGCTGCATAGACTATGGTAAACCCACTCTTGCTACACACCAAATTCTTGATCCCTCGACCCCGGCCTGATCATCTCGCTCGAACCCGGCTGTTGCGCCAACTGAAAACCAGCCTGGGAAAAAAGCTGGTACTGGTCTCGGCGCCACCCGGATATGGCAAGACCACTTTGCTCGCCTCTCTGGCCCACCAGGCAACGTTGCCCCTCGTCTGGTACCAGTTGGACCCTGCCGACAACGATCCCACCGTTTTCCTCCACTACCTTATCCAGGGACTACGCTACGCCTTTCCTGAGCTGGGTCAAGGCACGCTGAATCTGCTTGACGATCGTGAAGTTCAGATGGAACAGATTCTCATGGTCTTCCTCAATGAGGTAACCGCATCTCTCGAGAACGACTTTCTGATCATTTTGGAGGATTATCACTGGATCAACAATCCTGATAACCACCGCATCCTGGATTTCCTTCTAGAGCACCAGCCGCCTCAGATGCACTTCCTGATTTCGACACGAGTTGAACCTCCCCTCTCCCTGGCCCGTTTGCGCGCCTGCGGGGACCTGGTAGAGTTACGCACTCAGGATCTGCGCTTCACGTTAGACGAAATCGGACGGATCACGGCTCACCTGCCGCTAGCCCAGCCCCAGGTCCGCCTGCTGGAAGAGAGGACCGAAGGTTGGGCGGCTGGTCTGCAACTGGCCCTCACCTCTCTGGCCCAGAAACCTCAAGAAGCCGCTGACGAGGTAATCCACCACTTCCGAGGGAGCAATCGCTACGTCTTCGATTACCTGGCCCAGGAGGTCTTCCAACAGCAACCGCCTCAGGTCCAGAGCTTTCTCTTGCGTTCCTCTGTCCTCACCCAAATGAGTGCTGAGACCTGCAACACCATTCTGGGGACCACCGATGCTCAATTCCTGCTCGAGTACCTGGAACGCCAGAACCTGTTTGTCGTTAGCCTGGACGAGGAGCGCCGCTGGTATCGCTACCATCAGCTCTTCCGCGACTTTCTCCTGAATCGCTTCTACCGGGAAGCAGAAGCAGAGGCCTTGCACCTCCAGGCCACGGCTGGCGATCACTACGCAGAACAGGGCTTGTGGGATCTGGCAGCAGAGCACTACACGGCAGCCCGTAGCACCGATGGCCTGGCGCGCGCCATCCGCGCCCTGGCCGCCACCTATCTCCAGAATGGTCGTGTGGAAACCCTGCACCGCTATATCCTGGCACTGTCCCCTTCCTTCGTAAACAAGGAACCTGACTTCCTCCTATACCAGGGCCATGTCCTGAGACACTGGGGCCGAGTCGAGGAGGCTATTACCTGCTACGAGCGAGCCTGTACTCTGTATAAAGCCCGGGGAGAGCGAGCAAAAATCTCCCACGTGCTGACGCAGTTGGCGCGCATGGCGCGCTCCCAAGGCCGTTATCGCCGGGCTCAAAAGCTGGCCCAGGCCGCCGTAGCCGAAGCCGACGACACGGACCATGCCGAACGGGCCGAGGCCCTCATGGCATTGGCCAAAAATACGGGGTTTCTGGAAGGCATGGCCCAGGGATATAAACTGGGAGAAGCAGCCTTGCAAGAAGCTCAACTGGCCGGAACAGCGCTGTCTTCCGGCGACCGGGCCCGCCTGCTCTGGTCGCAAGCCCAACTCTCCTGGTGGTATGGTGATCCCTTCGCCACAGTAGCCCACTGCCAGGCGGCCCTGACGGCCGACGGGGATGCTGTCTCTCCGCTAGCCTGTCGAGTCTATGCAGTCATGGCCA
>JAHELX010000140.1:0-1034 GCA_024643945.1 Anaerolineales bacterium | reverse complement strand
CGAATGGCTCCCCATGGCCCATGCCACCCTGGGTAACGTCCTCTCCCGGCAGGAGGAACTGGCCGCTGGGGAGCAGCACCTGCGCCAGGCTATCGCCCTCTCCCGAGAACTGGGTGCCGGGAGCTATGCCGGACTCATGGCCTCAGGCTTCCTGGCCTTCAACCTGGTCCAGCAAAGACGTTTGGTGGAAGCCCGCCAGACGTGTGAAGAAGCTCTGCACCTCTATGCCGGCAGCCCGGAAACCTACGAACTCTGTGTCTGCCGGAGTGTGCTGGGTGATGTCTTATTAGATATGGAGGATTTGGACACGGCCTGGGAGTACTTTCTGAACCTGCGCCACATTTGCGAGGCTCGTCAGTTCCGCCTTCCCCTGGCGATGGTCTACTTCGCCCTGGGTTATCTGCATCTGGAGGCCGGGCGCTATGAGGCCGCCCTGGATCTCATCCGCCGCTCAATGGCCCTCGTCCGCCACGCCAATGCTGTGCAGCTCTATTTGGACCAGGGACAACGCGCGCTGTCTGTCTGCCGTGCGGCGCAGGAGGCAGGCATCTACCTGGCCTTTGTAGAGCGCGTCATTGCTGCTCTCACGCAGGCCCAGGGCCCCATGTCCCGGGTTCTCAATCCGGCGGTCCTGCCCACTCTCCAGAAAGATGCCGAAGAGGAAGCGATTGAGGTGATCTGCCTGGATGGTTTCCAGCTCTTTTACCGGAGACAGGAACTGGGGAAAGAGGTGGGATTCGTCGGCAAACCCAGAGAACTTCTGGCCTACTTCATCGCTCACCGCCATCAGAGGTTGCCATTGGACCGCATTTTGGAAGACGTGTGGCCTGAGAGCGACCCGGCCCGGGGACAGGCTGTTTTCCACACCACCATGTACCGGCTGCGACGAGCCCTGACCAAGGTAGCCGGGTCAGGAGAGTATATCTGCCACGAATCTGGAGAATACTATCTGGAGCGAGAGCGCTTCCAAATCGACCTGGACCTGTTCGATGCTTACCTGGCTCAGGCCCAGGCCGGTGTGGGGGAAGCAGCCA